>CASAUJ010000019.1 GCA_949118805.1 uncultured Clostridia bacterium
TTACAGAAAAAAGTAACGATCAATTACAAGAAGGAAAATACACCTTCGAAGTAAATAAAAAAGCAACAAAAGTGGAAATCGCAAAAGCAGTAGAAAAACTTTTTGAGGTAAAAGTTTTAAAAGTAAATACTATGAATGTAAATGGAAAAAAGAAAAGAGTGGGATACCATTTAGGAAAAACTTCAGATTGGAAAAAAGCAATTGTTACAATTGACACCAATCCAACAGAAGCATCTTATCTAAGCAAAGGTGGAAAGGTAACCAAAGTTTCTAAAAAATATAAAGATAGTATTGATGAATTTATGGGAGCTTAAAAAAGCGGATAATATCTGGAAAAAAACCAGGAAAATAAATAAATAGAAAAGGAGAGAAAGAAAATGGGAATGAAACATTTCAAACCATACACACCATCTAGAAGAAATATGACAGTTTCAGACTTTGGAGAAATCACAAAGAAAACTCCTGAAAAATCTTTATTAGCAAAGAAAAAGAAAAATGCAGGAAGAAATTCATATGGAAGAATAACAGTCAGACATCAAGGTGGTGGAAATAGACAAAAATATAGAATCATAGATTTTAAAAGAAGAAAAGATGATATGATAGCAACTGTAATTGGAATTGAGTATGATCCAAACAGAAGTGCTAACATCGCATTAATTCAATATGAAGATGGAGAAAAAGCATATATTTTAGCTCCACAAGGATTAAGAGATGGAGACAAAGTAATATCAGGAGAAGCAGTTGACATTAAACCAGGAAATTGTATGCCAATTAGTTCCATTCCAGTAGGTACTTTAATTCATAACATTGAATTAAATCCAAAACAAGGTGGAAAATTAGTAAAAGCAGCAGGACAGAGTGCCCAATTAATGGCGAAAGAAGGAAGATATGCACATGTAAGACTTCCATCAGGAGAAATGAGATTAGTATTAGCAACTTGTAGAGCTACTATTGGTGTAATTGGAAATAGTGATCATGAAAATGTAAAAATTGGAAAAGCTGGAAGAAAAAGACATATGGGAATTCGCCCAACAGTTAGAGGTTCTGTTATGAACCCAGTAGATCACCCTCATGGTGGTGGAGAAGGTAGAGCACCAGTTGGACACGCAGGACCAATGACACCTTGGGGTAAACCAGCACTTGGTTATAAAACAAGAAATAAAAAGAAATTATCTAATAAGTTTATTGTTAAGAGAAGAAAATAAAGGAATGGTTAAAAACCTTAGAAAAAAAGAAGGGAGGACATTTTAGATATGTCAAGATCAAGCAAGAAAAAACCATATATAGCACCTGAACTACTAAAAAGAGTAGAAGCTATGAATGAAACTGGAGAAAAACAAGTTTTAAAAACATGGTCTAGAGCTTCAACCATCTATCCACAAATGGTTGGTCATACAATCGCTGTACATGATGGAAGAAAACATGTTCCAATTTATATAGCAGAAGAAATGATCGGTCATAAATTAGGTGAATTTGCTCCTACGAGAACCTTTAAAGGGCATGCAGGAGATAAGAAAACAGCAAAATAAAAAGAGAGATAAATTAAGCTAAGGAGGTAAGGAAAGTGCAAGAAACAGAAATCAGAAACGAAGCAAAAGCAACGTTAAAATATGCTAGAATTTCTAGTAGAAAAGTAAAAATCGTAGCAGATTTAATCAGAGGAAAAGATGTTGACGAAGCTTTAGCAATCGTGAAATTTACACCAAAAGCATCATCAGAAATCATTGAGAAATTATTGAAATCAGCTATGGCAAATGCTGAAAATAACCATGATATGAAACATGAAAACTTATATGTTGCTGAAATTTATGCAAATCAAGGACCAACACTAAAAAGAATACGTCCTGCTGCAAAAGGTTCAGCAGTTAGAATTAGAAAAAGAACAAGTCATATAACAATAGTTTTAAAAGAAAAGGAGGCATAAACAAGCATGGGACAAAAAGTACATCCAACAGGTGTGAGAGTTGGAATCATAAAAGATTGGAATTCTAAATGGTATGCAGATTCTAAAAATTTTGCAGATTATTTAGTAGAAGACCAAAAAATTCGTAAATTTTTAAAGAAAAAATTATATCTTGCTGGTATTTCAAAAATAGAAATTGAAAGAACCGCAAAAGCAATTAAAGTAAACTTGCACACTGCAAAACCAGGAATTGTAATTGGAAAAGGTGGAGCAGGAGTAGAAACCGTAAAAAGTGAATTAGCAAAATTAATTGGAAAAGATGTTAATTTAAATATTGTAGAAGTAAAAAATGCAGATATTGATGCACAATTAGTAGCAGAAAATATTGCAGGACAATTAGAAAGAAGAATTTCATTCAGAAGAGCCATGAAACAATGTATGCAAAAATCTATGAAATCAGGTGCTTTAGGAATTAAAACAGCAGTATCTGGGAGATTAGGAGGAGCAGATATGGCTAGAACTGAATTCTATAAAGAAGGAAATATTCCATTACAAACTTTAAGAGCTGATATTGACTATGGATTTGCAGAAGCAGATACTACTTATGGAAAAATCGGTGTAAAAGTTTGGATTTATAAAGGAGAAGTTCTTCCAGAGAAGAAAATGGAAGGAGGAGACCAATAATGCCATTAATGCCAAAAAGAACAAAACATAGAAAAGTACAAAAAGGTAGAATGAGAGGAAAAGCAACAAGAGGAAATAAAGTTACAGATGGACAATATGGAATTCAAGCTGTAACAGGTGCTTTAATTACAGGAAATCAAATTGAAGCAGCCAGAATTGCAATGACTCGTTATATAAAAAGAGGTGGAAAAGTTTGGATTAAAATCTTTCCGGATAAACCAATTACAGCAAAACCAATAGGAACTCGTATGGGAAAAGGAAAAGGTGCACCAGAATATTGGGTAGCAGTTGTAAAACCAGGAAGAGTTATGTTTGAAATTGCTGGGGTACCAGAAGAAACTGCTAGAGAAGCCTTAAGACTTGCTATGAACAAACTACCTAATAAAACAAAATTTGTAGCAAGAGAAACAGAAAAGGTAGGTGAAAATGATGAAGATAAGTAAAATAAGAGAAATGTCTTCACCAGATTTAGAGAAAGAATTAGGTGAACTAAAAACAGAATTGTTCAAATTAAAATTTAGTTTAGCTACAAACGGATTAGATAATCCTATGAAAATAAAAGAAGTAAAAAAGGATATAGCTAAAATAAATACAGTATTAACAGAAAGAAAAATTGCAGAAAGTAAAAAAGCATAAGCCAAGAAAGGAGAAATCTAAATGGAAGAAAGAAATCTTCGTAAAATATTGATTGGCACAGTTGTTTCAGACAAGATGGATAAGACTGTTGTAGTAGCAGTTGAAACAAGTGTGAGTCATAAAGTATATGGAAAGACAGTAAAAAGAACTTATAAATTAAAAGCACATGATGAAGAAAATGTATGTAAAACTGGCGATCGAGTAAAAGTAATGGAAACGAGACCACTTTCTAAAGATAAAAGATGGAGAGTTGTTGAAGTTGTGGAAAAAGCAGATATAAAATAAAAACGATGAAGTTTGAAAGAAGAAAGGAGGAACCATATCATGATACAACAACAATCAAGATTAAAAGTAGCAGACAACACAGGGGCAAAAGAAATTATGTGTATTAGATGTTTAGGAGGATCTTATCGTAAAACATCTAATATTGGAGATATTATTGTTGCTTCTGTTAAATCAGCAACACCAGGTGGAGTTGTTAAAAAAGGTGATGTTGTAAAAGCTGTTATTGTTAGATCTAAAAGTGGATTGAGAAGAGCAGATGGTTCATATATAAAATTTGATGAAAATGCAGCTGTTATTATTAAAGAAGATGGAACACCAAGAGGAACTCGTATTTTTGGTCCAGTTGCAAGAGAATTAAGAGAAAAGGATTATATGAAAATTTTGTCATTAGCTCCAGAAGTTCTTTAAGAAGATAGCAACCGTAGGGAAGATATTTGTGTGATGCAATAAAGAAGGAATGAAGTGAATCAAGATAGAAAACTTTAGAAAATGAAATGTAAAATTGAAAATCAAAGAAAAGGAGGAAATTCCTAAATGAGAATAAAAAAAGGAGATAACGTTCAAGTTTTATCTGGAAATGATAAAGGAACAAAAGGAGAAGTACTAGAAGTTAATCCAAAAGCTGATAAAATCATTGTAAAAGGCGTTAACATTAGAAAAAAACATGTGAAGGCTAGAAAACAAGGAGAAGAAAGCGGAATTATAGCAGTAGAATGTAGTATACCTAGTTCAAAAGTAAATGTAGTATGTCCAAAATGTGGAAAAACTACAAGAGTTGGGTATCAAGTAGAAAAAGATCAAAAAGTACGTATTTGTAAAAAATGCGGTGCAAAATTGAAATAGAATAAAAGAAAGGAGGATTTCATTCTAATGGAAAAATTAAGAGAACAATACGAAAAAGAAGTAATCCCAGCATTAATGAAAAAATTTGAATATAAATCAGTTATGCAAGTTCCAAAACTTGATAAAATAGTAATTAATATAGGATTGGGAGATTTAAAAGAAAATCCTAAAGCATTAGAAAATGCAATGAATGATTTAATGCAAATCACAGGACAAAAACCAGTCATTACAAAAGCTAAAAAATCAATAGCAGCATTTAAATTAAGAGAAGGTGTAAACATTGGATGTAAAGTAACTTTAAGAGCAGATAAAATGTATGATTTTGCTTACAAATTATTCAATGTAGCACTTCCAAGAGTAAGAGATTTTAGAGGAGTATCAACCAATTCTTTTGATGGTAGAGGAAATTACTCTATGGGAATCAAAGAACAATTAATATTCCCAGAAATTGAATACGATAAAGTAGATAAATTAAGAGGGATGGATATCATATTTGTAACAACATCAAAAACAGACGAAGAAGCTAAAGAATTGTTACAACAATTAGGTATGCCATTTAAATCAGCTGTATAATCGAATCAAATGAGATTGTGAACAGAGCAAGTTTATTAAAAAGTCAAGAAAGGAGCAATATTGCTATGGCTAAAAAGTCAATGAAGATTAAACAAGCCAGACCACAAAAATACAGTACAAGAGAATACAACAGATGCAAACTATGTGGAAGACCTCACAGCTATATTAGAAAATATGGTATATGCCGTGTATGCTTTAGAGAATTAGCTCATAAAGGAGAGATCCCAGGAGTTAAAAAAGCTAGCTGGTAAAAAATAAAAGAAAAAAATTGATAAAAGGCAAAAGGGAAAAACCCTTTATAATAAAGGAAGAAAAGGAGGTAAGTAATTAATGAACATTACAGATCCAATAGCAGATATGTTAACAAGAATTAGAAATGCCAATCGTTCAAAACATAAAACAGTAGATATCCCTGCTTCAAACATGAAACTAGGAATTGCTGAAATTTTATTTAGAGAAGGATATATCAAATCTTTCGAAGAAATTAAAGATGATACACAAGGAATTATCAGAGTTACTTTAAAATATGATGAAAAAGGAACAAGGGTAATTGATGGTTTAAAAAGAATTAGCAAACCAGGATTAAGAGTGTATGCATCCAAAGAAGAATTACCAAGAGTATTAAATGGATTAGGAATTGCTATCATTTCCACATCAAAAGGATTAAAGACAGATAAAGAAGCGAGAGAATTAGGAATTGGTGGAGAAGTATTAGCCTATGTTTGGTAGAAATTAAAAAGATAGGAGGGAAAAAAGAATGTCAAGAATAGGAAATAAACCAATTGCAGTACCATCAGAAGTACAAGTTAAAATTGATGGACAAAATGTTACGGTAACAGGACCAAAAGGTACATTAGCAAGAGAAATACATAAAAATATTTCTATTAAAATGGAAGATAACGTAATTACATTAACAAGAAAAGATGATGAACCAGCTAATAGAAGTTTACATGGTTTAACAAGAACTTTGATTCATAATATGATTGTTGGTGTGACAAGTGCATATAGTAAAGAACTACAAATTAATGGAGTTGGGTATAGAGTAGCAAAACAAGGAAATAATTTAAATTTAACATTAGGATATTCACATCCTGTTATTTTTGAAGCACCAACAGGAATTACTTTTGATGTTCCAAATCCAAATACCATTATAGTAAATGGAATTGATAAAGAATTAGTTGGGCAAACAGCAGCCGTTATTAGAATGAAAAGACCACCAGAAGTATATAGAGGAAAAGGTATCAAATATGCTGATGAGGTTATTAGACGTAAAGAAGGTAAGACTGGTAAATAGAGTTTGATGAATTGTAAACAGAAAAGGAATAAAAACTCAGTTTTTAGAAAGGAGTAATAAAATGGTTAAAAAGACAGACAGAAAAAAGGAAAGAACCAGAAGACATATTCGTGTTAGAAGAAAAATATCTGGAACAGCAGAAAGACCAAGATTATGTATTTATAGAAGTAATAGCAATTTATATGTACAAATTATCGATGATGTAGCAGCCAATACTTTAGTAGCAGCTTCTACATTAGATAAGGAAATAAAAACAAAATATGCCAATAAAGTAGCTGCTAAAGAATTAGGAACTTTAATTGCAAAGAAAGCATTAGATAAAAAAATTGAAACCGTTGTTTTTGATCGTGGTGGATATGTTTATCATGGTGTTGTAAAAGAGTTAGCAGAAGCGGCAAGAGAAGGCGGATTAAAATTCTAGTAGTAGGGCAAAGAAGCAAACTATTAGTAGTCAAAGAAGAAAAGGAGGATTAACAAAACCTTATGGAAGAAAAGAATGAATTAAAAGAAAAAGTCGTTGCTATTAATCGAGTTGCTAAAGTTGTAAAAGGTGGTAGAACTTTTCGATTTAGTGCTGTTGTAGTAGTAGGAGACGAAAATGGCCATGTTGGTGTAGGAAATGGAAAAGCAGCAGAAGTTCCAGATGCTATAAAAAAAGCAATTCAAGAAGCAAAGAAGAATTTAGTTGAAGTACCAATTGTTGAGACAACAGTACCTCATGAATATGTTGGAAGCTTTGGAAGTGCAAAAGTTATGTTGAAACCAGCAGCTGTTGGTACTGGTATTATAGCAGGAGGAAGTGTGAGACCAGTAATGGAATTAGCAGGTTATAGAAACATAAGAACAAAAGTAATTGGAACCAACAACCCAAGAAATGTTGTTTATGCTACAATTGAAGGATTAAAAGCAATGCAAACCGTAGAGCAAGTAGCTAAAAAAAGAGGAAAAAAAGTAGAAGATATTTTATAATAGGAATTACATAAAAGTATGTGTTCCCTGTCAATAAAAAAGGAGGTGCAAAGGACACAATGAAACTAGATGAATTAAAACCAGCTGTAAAAAAAGTAAAAAGAAATAGAGTAGGACGTGGAATGGCTTCTGGAAATGGTAAAACATCAGGAAGAGGACATAAAGGACAAAAAGCAAGAAGTGGTGGAGGCGTAAGAAGAGGATTTGAAGGAGGGCAAACACCACTATATAGAAGATTGCCAAAAAGAGGATTTACTAATATTCATGCAAAAACCTATACAGAAGTAACTTTAAAAATGTTGAATAAATCAAAAGCAACAGAGGTTACAGCAGAAAGTTTATTAGAAGAAGGAATCATTGGAAAAATCAATGATGGAATTGTAATTTTAGCAACAGGAAAATTAGAAAAAAAATTAAATATAAAAGCCAAAAGATATACAACAAAAGCGAAAGAAGAAATTGAAGCTTTAGGCGGAAAGGCTGAGGTGATATAGTTGTTTAAGACGATCAAAAATGCTTTAAAAACGCCAGAGGTAAGAAAAAGACTATTTTATACATTGATATTAATTATAGTATTTCGATTAGGATGTTATATTACAGTTCCTGGTGTAGATAATATTGCATTAAATGAAGCAATGGGAGAAACAAATGGATTAGCAGGATTAATTGATATGATTTCTGGAGGAGCATTTTCAAGATTTTCTGTTTTTGCAATGTCAATCAGTCCATATATTACAGCGTCTATTGTAATACAATTATTAGGAATGATTATTCCATCTTTGGAAAGGCTAACCAAAGAAGGAGGAGAAGAAGGAAGACAAAAGATTAATAAATACACCAAAATGCTAACACTTGTTTTAGCTTTAGTAGAAGGAATTGGAGTATATTTATCTTATCGTTCTTCAGGAATATTCGTAGATCAAACTTTCTTAACAGGAGCTTTAGTAGTTGCAGGATTAGTAGCAGGTACATCTTTGCTTATGTGGTTAGGAGAGCAAATTACGAACAAAGGAATTGGAAATGGAATTTCATTATTGATTTTCATTGGTATTATTTCAGGACTACCAAGAGGTTTAACAACTTTATGGAGTTTCATCATGACAGAAGTAGGATTTAGTACAACAGGATTGTTAACCGCAATTGGAGTTATTGTTGGGGCTTTGATCTTAGTGGCAGGAGTTGTATTTGTACAACAAGCAGAAAGAAGAGTACCTGTACAATATTCTAAAAAAGTAGTAGGAAGAAAAATGGTAGGAGCACAAAGTACACATATTCCATTAAAACTAGCTATGGCAGGGGTAATGCCAGTTATTTTTGCTTCTTCATTTATGACATTTCCAGCTATGATTATTCAAATTTTTGTACCAAACATAGCAACAGAAACAGGATTTTTAGCAGGATTATATAATTTTTCAATTGCAACATCCACTTCAAATGTAGGAATAGGATATTCCATAGCAAATGCAATTGTATATTTATTATTGATTATAGGATTCACTTTTTTCTATACATATGCAACCTTTAATCCAGCAGAAGTATCTAATAATATTAAGAAAAATGGTGGATTTATACCAGGAATTAGAGCTGGTAAACCAACAACCGAATATTTATCTTCTATCATATCAAAATTAACAATGTTTGGAGGATTATTCTTATCTATTATTGCAATCTTACCAATGTTATTAAGATTTACGAACTTAAATATTGCGTTTGGTGGTACATCAATCTTAATCGTTGTAGGAGTCGCATTAGAAACAGTACAACAATTAGAATCTCAATTAGCGATGAGACACTATAAAGGATTCTTAGAATAAAATAGAAAAAAACCGTACTATTAAGAAGAATAGCACGGCTTTTTTTATGCAGTGGCTAAAGTGGGACAGGCACAACATAACCAAAAATGGTTATGTTGTGCCTGTCCCATTTTAGCCATTCTTCATCTTGAAAAAATGTAAACTTATAACCAAAACGTCTTGTTTTTCTTTTTTTTTATTAGTAAGATAAAAAAGAAGAACAAAAGAAGGGAAAATAGAAAATGAAAAATCAAGAGAAAATTAAAGGAGTTACATTAATTGCCTTAGTGATTACCATTATTGTATTATTAATTTTAGCAGGAGTAAGTATAGCCACATTAACAGGAGAAGGAGGCATTTTAAATAAAGCAAGTACAGCCAAAGTTGAAAACAATAAAAGTAGTGTGGAGGAAGAACTAAAAATTGCTATTATGACAATTAAAACAGAAGCTATTGAAAAGGAAGAAAAGGCAACTTTGCAGGAATTAGCAGATGAAAATTCAAAGTATTCCCTAGAAAAACAATTTGATTTTGAATGGATCGATAAAAATAGTAATCCATTACTAATCAAAAAAGACAATATTTTTTGTTATATTTATGATGACTTAAGTATAGAAGTAAGTACAACAGATGAAACATTTGGAATAACAACTAATTTGCAAAATTGTAAATTAAGTAATACAAAAACAAGGTTAGTAAAAGATTCTCCTTATGCAACAGAATTATTATTAGATAAATTCTATGAAATTGAATCTGTAAATGTACTAATGGGAGAACAAGATGTCACAGAACAAACTTATAATGTAGAAAATAAAACCATATCAATAGAAAGATTAATAGACAATATAACCATAACAATTGTTAGCAAAATAGAACTAGATAATGTAGCAATTTTAGTACAAATGTTAGATGAAAATTGTAGTTATACAACTATGACAGAAGTTATTAATGATACAGAATTTTTGAATCAACTTTTAGGAAATGAGAAAACGTTACAATATATTTTTGATAGTAAAAATGTAATTCTTCCAGTTCTTATTTCAAATGCACAAGTATTTACTTCTTTAGTGAATAATGAAAATGTATTTAAAGCAATGTGTGAAAACGAAAATGCACGTTTAGCCATGTATAATAATTATACCGTGACAGAAAGCATTTTAGCTAATTCTACGAAGGCAATTAATGTTATGAAAAGTAGTTCCAGGTATCAAGTAGTTAATAATTCTATTGATAACCGTAGAAATTTTTCAACTTTGTATTCTGGGAAAGCATTTGTTTTTTCGATAAGTCAAAGTTGTAGCAATAGTTCAATGAATGAGGGGAAAGCAAGTACTTATAATTGTTATCATCATGGAGAATATTTAAATGGTGGTATAATAGAAAATAGGAGTGCACGTACATTATATGGAACAACAGGATTAATGGAAAACATTAGAAAGTTTGCTTCCTCTGTCAATGCAGCGCATTTTGATCATAATAATGGAAATGGAGATAGCGGAATAGGATATGCAGCAATTTTTAAAATCTAAATATTATATTTAAATTTAAAGTAAATAAGAACATAGTTTATTTTAACAATGTTCTTATTTTGATTAAAGAAATAAAAAAGAAAAAATAGATTATGTAGTATGAATTCTGTTTTTATTTATAAGAAGATATAAATTTTCTCAAAACACAAAAAAAGCTTGAAAAATTCTAATTTTTATAGTACAATAAGGCAAGAAAAAAGAGATAAGGAGAGATTTTTTATGGTAATTATCATGTTAGGAGCACAAGGAACTGGAAAAGGTACGATTGCAGGAATTATAAGTGAACAAACTAATTTTCCGCAAATATCAACAGGAGATATTTTTCGAAAAAATATTAGTGAAAAAACGGAATTGGGAATCAAAGCAGATCAATATATAGCAAATGGGAATTTAGTACCAGATGAAATTACAGTGCCAATGGTAGTGGATCGATTAAATCAAGAAGATACCAAAAATGGAGCAATTCTAGATGGATTTCCAAGAACCACTGCTCAGGCTGAAAAATTAGATCAAATTTTAGCTAACTTAGGAAAAAAAGTAGATTTAGTAATTAACTTGTCAACGCCAAGAGAAGAGTTAATTGACAGAATGTTAACAAGAAGAGTATGTAGCAATCAAGAATGTAAAACAACTTACAATATAAAATTAAGTCCACCAAAAGAAGAAGGAATCTGTGATAAATGTGGATCTACTTTAAAACAAAGAGAAGATGATTCTAATCCAGAAGCCATAAATCGAAGATTAGAAATCTATGAAGAACAAACCAGTCCATTAGTAGAATATTATACAAAAAAAGGAGTATTAAGAACAGAAGTAGTAAGCACATCTATTAATAGAATGGGAAAAGATGTAGCTGAAGATATTTTAAAAGATATAAAAAAAGATTAAGGGAGACGAATAAAATTGGTAACCATTAAATCAAAAAGAGAAATTGAATTCATGCGAGAAGTATGCAAAGTGGTTGCATTGACTTATCAAGAATTAGAAAAAAGAATAAAACCAGGTATTTCAACTTGGGAATTAGATCAAATAGCAGAACAGAAGATGAGAAGTTTAGGCGCTGTTCCAGCAGAAAAGGGATATGATATTGGAATTCGAGGAGTACCACCTTTTCCTGCGTCTATTTGTGTATCGATTAATGAGGAAGTGATTCATGGAATTCCTTCTAAAAATCGAATTCTCCAAGAAGGAGATATTGTAAGCATTGACACTGTGGCTGAAAAAAATGGATATAATGGAGATGCTGCTAGAACTTTTGTGGTAGGAAAAACATCAAAAGAGGCATTAAAATTAATAGAAGTAACAAAACAAGCCTTTTTTGAAGGAATTCAATATGCCAAACCAGGAAATCGAATCGGTGATGTATGTCATGCTATTGGGGAGTATGTACATGCACAAGGTTTTTCTGTCATAAGAGAATTTCAAGGACATGGAATTGGAAAAGAAATGCATGAGGAGCCAGGAATTCCGAATTATGGAAAAGCAGGAAGAGGAATTCGATTAGAGCCAGGTATGACATTAGCTATAGAACCGATGGTAATAGCAGGAAAACCCAATATTTTAGAAAAAGGAGATGGCTGGACTATCATAACAGAAGATGGTAGTTTATCAGCTCATTTTGAAAATACAATTTTAATTACAGAAAAAGAGCCAGAAATATTGACAATCCTTTAAAAATGATGTATAATACAGAAGTTAAAAAGCAAAATAGCCTTATTTTGCTTTAAAATCTTTGGAAAAGCTCTTTAAGGAGGGAGAAAGAATTGGCAAAAGAAGATGTGATTGAAATTGAAGGAACGGTAGTAGAATCGTTACCAAATACAAATTTCAAGGTAGAACTTGAAAATGGACATCAAATATTAGCACATATATCTGGAAAATTGAGAATGAATTATATCAAAATTTTACCAGGTGATAAAGTAAAAGTAGAATTATCACCATATGATTTAACAAGAGGAAGAATCACTTGGAGAGCAAAATAAAAAAGTTAAAAATTAACCCAACTAATATATAAATTCAGGAGGTGCAAAAAATGAAAGTAAGACCATCAGTGAAGAAAATTTGTGACAAATGTAAAATCATAAAAAGAAAAGGTGTGATTAGAGTTATTTGTGAAAACCCTAAACACAAACAAAGACAAGGTTAATCCTTAACAAGTTCATAACACAAATTAGGTAGCGGCTGTGAACCCAAAAAAGGGGGATACATATCCAATTTGTGTTTATATATATGTCTTAAACCTTCAAAGAGACTGGGGTAAACACCAGTAGCATTTCACCTTTGAAGAAATTTAGGACAATTATTATATTTTGGAGGTGCAAAAAAATATGGCTCGTATAGCAGGAGTAGATTTACCAAAAGAAAAAAGAGTAGAAATAGGACTTACCTATATATATGGAATAGGGGTATCAAGTTCTAGAAAAATTCTTGCAAAAGCTGGTATTGATCCAGATACTAGAATTAAAGATTTAACAGATGACCAAGTAAATGATATTAGAAAAGTAATGGATGAATCTTATACCGTTGAAGGTGATTTAAGAAGAGAAGTTGCTCTTAATATCAAACGACTTACTGAAATTGGTTGTTATAGAGGATTAAGACATAGAAAAGGTCTTCCAGTTAGAGGTCAAAGAACAAAAACAAATGCAAGAACTAGAAAAGGCCCTAGAAAATTAGTTAGCAAAAGTAAAAAATAGATTTAAGAAAAATCAAATTATTTTATAATTTAAAAAAATGAATAGATATAGGATATTCAGAATGAAATTTTGAATAAGGAGGAAAAAAGCAAAATGGCTAAAAATGTAACAACAAAAAAAGTAGCTAGAAGAAATAGAAAAAACATTGAAAAAGGAGCAGCTCATATTCATTCTAGTTTTAATAATACAATCGTTACAATTACAGATACACAAGGAAATGCAATTTCATGGGGAAGTGCTGGAGAATTAGGATTCAAAGGTTCTAGAAAAAGTACCCCATATGCAGCAGGGCAAGTAGCAGAAACAGCTGCAAAAGCTGCTATGGAACATGGATTGAAATCAGTAGAAGTATTTGTAAAAGGACCAGGTTCAGGTAGAGAAGCAGCAATTCGTGCACTTCAAACAGCTGGTTTAGAATTGAGTAGTATTAAGGATGTAACACCAATACCACACAATGGCTGTCGACCACCAAAAAGACGTAGAGTTTAGAAAGAATGATTGATCAAACTTTTTAGAATAGAGAATGATATCATTTTAATAAAGAAAAAGTTGTAAACCGAAAAAAGGGAAAGGAGTAAAAATAATGGCAAGATATAAAGACGAGCAATGTCGTAGATGCCGTAGAGAAGGACAAAAATTGTTCTTAAAAGGGGAAAGATGTTATACGGATAAATGTAGTATTTCTAGAAGAAATTATGCACCTGGACAACATGGACAAAAAAGAGCAAAACTTTCTGAATACGGAACACAGTTAAGAGAAAAACAAAAAACGAAAGCATATTATGGAGTGGGAGAAAAACAATTTAGAAAATATTTTGAAATGGCTTCTAATAAAAAAGGAGTAACAGGTGAAAACTTATTGCAAATATTAGAAAGTAGATTAGACAATGTTGTGTATCGATTAGGATTTGGAACTTCTAGAGCACAAGCAAGACAATTTGTAAATCATGCACAATTTGAGGTAAATGGTAAAAAAGTTGATATTCCATCTTACTTAGTAAAAACAGGAGATATCATTACTTTAAGAGAAAGCAAAAAAGATAATGCTACTATCAAAATAAATGTAGAAGAATCAAGCAAAAGACCAGTTCCAGCATGGTTAGAAAAAGAAAATGGAAAAGTAGCTGGTAAAGTTATTAGATTAGCGTCTAGAGAAGACATAGATATTCCAATTGAAGAACATTTAATAGTAGAGCTTTACTCAAAATAATAATGGTTGGAAGTAAAGTAATAATTTACATTAGAACCATAGAAAGTTTTTAGAAAAGTTTGGGAAAGATATTCCTAAAATTTAGGAGGGAAAAATGATAGAATTTGAAAAGCCAAATATTGAATGTCTAGAAGTCGATGATACTAATAATTATGCAAAATTTGTATGCGAGCCATTAGAAAGAGGATATGGAGTGACAATTGGAAATTCTTTAAGAAGAATATTACTTTCATCACTTCCAGGATGTGCTATCACAGGCGTAAAAATAGAGGGGGTATTACATGAATTTTCTACGATTCCAAATGTAGTAGAAGATGTACCTGAAATTATTGTTAATTTGAAAAATGTCAGACTAAAATTCAATGATAACGAAGAAAAGGTTTTAAGAATTGATGTGAAAGGGGAAGGAGAAGTAACTGCTGCTGATATTATTACAGATGGAACAGTTGAAGTCCTAAACCCAGAATTATACATAGCTACCATTTCTGAAGGTGGAAGCTTAAAAATGGAAATGACAGCAGATAAAGGAAGAGGATATAACTCTGCCGAAAAAAATAAAAAACCAAATCAAGATATATCAGTACTTCCTATCGATTCTATCTATACACCAGTTAAAAAAGTGAATTATCAAGTAGAAAATACAAGAGTAGGGCAAATGGTAGATTACGACAAATTAGTCATTGAAGTATGGACAGATGGAAGTTTAAAAGCACATGAAGCATTAAGCTTAGCTGCCAAGGTAATGACAGGACATCTAGAATTATTTATTGATCTATCAGAGGCTACTAAAAATACTCAAGTAATGATAGAGAAAGAAGAATCAAAGAAAGAAAAAGTATTAGAAATGTCAATTGAAGAATTAGAATTGTCTGTTAGATCATTCAACTGTTTAAAGAGAGCAGGAATTGCTACTGTTGAAGACCTAACAAATAAATCTGAAACAGAAATGATGAAAGTAAGAAATCTAGGAAAAAAATCATTTGATGAAGTAACTGCAAAATTACGTTCACTAGGATTAGATTTTGCTTCAGAAGATGAATAGAAGAAGTTTTTAAGTAAAAGGAAGGTGAAAAAATTGGCTACAAATAGAAAGTTAGGTAGAACAACAGATATCAGAATGGCAATGTTAAAAACTTTAACAACTGATTTAATCATGCATGGAAAAGTAGAAACAACATTAGCTAGAGCAAAAGAAGTAAAAGCTATTGCAGATAGCATCATATCACTTGCTATTAAAGAAAAAGATAACTTTGAAACCGTAGAAGTAAAAGTTGTAAAAGCTAAATTAGATGCAAAAGGAAACAAAGAAACAGAATTAGTAAAAAGCAAAAATGGGAAAGAATATTTAAAAGTAGTAAAAGAAGAAAAAAATGAAAAAAGACAAAAAGATATGCCAAGTAGATTAAATGCTAGAAGAAAAATCATGAGAAAAGTGAATAAAGTAAAAGATAGCAAAGGAAATAATGTTGATTTACCATCAAAATTATTTAATGAAATTGCTCCAAAATATGCTGGAAAAAATGTAGGAGGATATACACGCATTATTAAAGCAGGACCAAGAAGAGGCGATGGAGCAGAAGTTGCAATATTACAACTTATTTAAAAAGAAACAAAACATAAAAATGAAAATCCACCAATTTAAGGTGGTTTTTTATTTTTATATTCATGGTTAAAGTGGGACAGGCACAGAGTAACCATTTATGGCTAAAATGGGACAGGCACAGAGTAACCATTTATGGCTAAAATGGGACAGGCACACAATAGCCATTTGGGGATGTATCTAATATAGAGAACAAAATAAATAATATAATATTGACATAAGAGAGAGAATTTGATATTGTAAAATAGATAAAAAGACAAAAGAGAAGGGAGTATAAAATAGCATGAAAAATAGAATGGGAATTACATTAATTTCGCTTGTTATTACCATCATGGTTTTAATCATATTAGCAACAGTTAGTATAGTGGCAATTACAGGAGAGGGAGGAATATTGCAAAAAGCAGTAAAAGGAGAAGCGGAGAATAAAAAACAAACAGCAACTGAAATTATAAATTTAAAAATAACTACAATACAAATGTCTACATATGCTGAAAAACAAAAAATGCCATCTTTACAAGAATTAGCAAATGGATTATGCAATGATGAAAAAGATGAAATAGAATATGTATATACTACAAGTCAAAAAGTAGGAAAAAATCCTGAAATAATAGAAATTGGAGAAGCTACATCAATATTTACAAAATTAAGAGAATATCCTTATGAATTTGAAATTAACCGAAATTTACAATTGGCATCAATTGATGGAATAAAAATAGCTGATACAGAAAGTAATACAATATCAAGAGAAGAATACGATGAATTAAAGGTAAGATTGGAAAGAGTGGAAAGAGAACAGGAATATCATGTGGGAGATACGATTAAATATACAGGTAGTTTGATTACACCAGGAATTTTAACAAGTAGTCGAACACTTTTAGTTACTACTCTTTTATTAGGAAAAAATATTGGACCTGATGTGACAGCAATTGAATTTTCTACATCATCATTTAATATAAGGGCAGAAGATAAATATTTAATAAAAAATGAATATTCTGAAAGTTCTAATTTTGCTAATTATTTTGTAGCAACTAAAAAAGGGAATAACGCAATACAATTTAGATATCAATCTTCATCGGCTTTTTCAGTTAACAATAACATTTGTGTGAGTTTTGAATTATCTGATCTAATCATTACTTTTAAATAGAAAATCACAAAACAAATTAAATAACATATAATAAACCATAGGAGGCAAAAACAATGGAATTTATTTTAAATACCATTTTTTGGACACTTGCCATTTATGGTTTTTTTGAAATTGTAAAAAATGTTATCTACATATTTACCTATACAAATTTTCAATCAGATGGAATTTATTTAATTATAGCAGTAAAAAATCAAGAAGAAAAAATAGAAGGATTTTTAAGATCGAGTTTATTTAAGATATTATATGGAAAAGAAGATTATTTGAAAAATATAATAGTAGCTGATTTAAAATCAACAGATAACACCAAAGAAATTGCCAAAAAAATGGAAGTAGAATATGAGTGTTTGAAAGTAACTAGTTGGAAAGAATGTAAAGAGATGATAGAAAATGTAAATGACAATTAGAAAAAATAAATAAAGCTTGCTTGTCCCCAATTATCCAAAAATGGCTATGAGGTGCCTGTCCCACTTTAGCCATAAATGGTTACATTGTGCCTGTCCCAGTTTAGCCACCAGGGTTGAAAAGAATGGATATTTATGATAGACTTGTAATTACAAAAGGAGAATGTGAATGGAAATTAGAGGAGAGATACAAGCTATTATTTATAAAAATGAAGTAAATAGTTATACGATTGCTGAGTTTGAAACAGATGAGGAGTCTATAATAGTAGTAGGGTATTTACCTTTTATTAATCAGGGGGATACCTTAAAATTGATTGGGAAATTTGTCGAGCATAAGGAATATGGAAGGCAATTTAAAATAGATACTTTTGAAAAAATTATGCCACAAACTTTAGGGGCTTTAGAGAGATATTTGGCAAATGGAAATATAAAAGGCATAGGAGAGGCTTTAGCGAAAAGAATCGTTAAAAAATTTGGAGAAGAGACAATAACTGTTTTTAGACAGGAACCTAAAAGATTAGCGGAAGTAAAAGGAATATCAGAAGCAAGAGCAAAGGAAATGTCAGAAGATTTTATTAACAATTGGGAGGTTTGGCAAATTGTAGGATTTTTAGAGAAATTTGGAATTGGTGCAGAACATGCCAAAAAGGTATTTGATTTACTAGGAACAGATGCCATTGAGAAAATTGAGGCAAATCCTTATATTTTAATTGATATAGCAAGAGGGGTAGATTTTAAACAAATTGATAGAATGGCTCTTGATTTAGGGATAAATTATGATAATGAAAAGCGAGTAGTAAGCGGGATTAAATATGGACTGATTCGAAGTACTTATAATGGACATACTTGTGTGTTAAAATCAAATTTGATTGAATTTGTAACAAATCTTTTAGACGTGTCTGTCCAAAATGTTCAGGATGGTTTGATTCATTTAAATGTAAAGGAAGAAATTGTGGTAGAAGATAGACAGGAAGAAGAATATGTTTATTTAGATACCTTTTTTAATACAGAGGCAGAAATAGCTATTCGAATGGATCGATTACAAAGAGCAAAAAATATAAAAAGAATAGAACAAGTGGAAGAGGAAATTAAAAAAATAGAAATAAATTCTAAGATTGAATTGTCAGAGAAGCAAAAAGAGGCGATCAAATTAGTAAATGAAAACAATGTAGCAATTATTACAGGAGGACCAGGTACAGGAAAGACAACCATTATTAAAACAATGATTGATATTTATGAAGAAAAAGGAAGGAAAGTAGTTCTTTGTGCACCAACAGGACGAGCTGCTAAAAGGATGACAGAAACAACGGGGAAAGAATCTTCTACTTTGCATCGATTATTAGAAATTGGAAAAATTGATGAAGATAGTTTGTACAAGAATACGTCTAATTATGAAGGAGCTCCAATTGATGGAGACTTGATTATTGTAGATGAAATGTCAATGGTAGATATGTTTTTAATGAATTATTTATTAAAATGTATTTATCAAGGAACTAAATTAATCTTAGTTGGAGATGAAGATCAGTTAGCTTCTGTTGGACCAGGGAGTGTTTTAAAAGATTTGATTCATTCCGATCAAATAGCAACCATTCATTTAGACAAGATTTTTAGACAAGCAGCGAAAAGTAAGATCGTATTAAATGCCCATAGAGTAAACCAAGGAGAGGGATTTTTAAAAAAAGAGGAAGAGGATATAGAACAAGAAATGAAGCAGGACTTTTTTTTCATGAAAGGAATCAATCAAGAAAGAATGTTAGCGGAAGTGATTTCCTTATGTACAGGAAGATTACAAAATTATGGAGATTATGATTTTTTTCAGAACATACAAGTATTATCTCCCACCAAAAAAGGAACATTAGGAACGAAGGAATTAAACAAAGCGTTGCAACAACAGTTAAATCCTAATATGAATAATCTACCAGAAAGAGGAAGTATGGGAGCAATTTTTAGGGCAGGAGATCGTGTGATGCAAATAAAGAACAATTATGATATTTATTGGGAAAGAGAAATTGCAGGGAAAAAAGAAATGAATAGTGGTGTGTTTAATGGGGAAATGGGAACTATTACAGAAATTAACGAAAGAGAAAAACAAGTAAAAATTCATTTTGATGATGAAAAAATAGCATGGTATGAATTTTCAGAATTAGATCAAATTGAACATAGTTATGCAATTACCATTCATAAGTCCCAACGGAAGTGAATTTGATGTAGTAATTATGGTGATTCCACCAGCTTCCCCAATGTTAATTACGAGAAACTTATTATATACAGGGATCACAAGAGCTAAAAAATTGTTGGTTATTGTAGGCGTTGAAAAAGTAGTTGATTTTATGATTCAAAATGTAGAAGTAAAGAAAAGAAATACAGGATTAGAATATAAAATGAGAAAAATAAAAGAATAACATTTTTGTGATATTTATTTTGCTTGAATAGGAATAGAAAAATTGGGTGATTTTATGAAAAATTAAAATTACCCAGTTAAATTTTAAGTGAAAAATTGACGATAAGATAAAATTAAATTATAATAAAATAAATAGAAAAAAGGGGACTTTTACTACAAACTAAAAAAGAAGAGAAAGGAGGAAGTAAAATATTTCATTTTATTTTAAATTTGATCTATCCACCTAGTTGTGGAATTTGTGGAAAACTAAATTCGAATTTTTTATGTAGTAAGTGTCAAAAACAATTAGAAAGGCAAGCAAACTTTGAAATCGAAGAAAAACAAGCTTATCATTATTTTTTTCAAAAACATTTATATGTCTTTCCTTATCAGGGAATGATAAGAAGGACGATCATAGATTATAAATTTAACGAACAAACTTACTTATATAAAACAATAGTATATTTTTTATTAAAAAATAAAAAATTCTTTGAAATTTTAAAATCTTATGGTACAATAATACCAGTTCCAATTAGTAAAAAAAGAAGAAAAGAAAGAGGATATAATCAATGTGAATTAATGGCTAAGGAAATAGCAAAAAAAGTAGGAGTGTATTATACAAATCAATGTCTTTTTAAAACAAAACATATTGTGGAACAAAGTAAATTAAAAAAAGAAGAGAGACAAAAAAATATACAAAATGTATATGAATTAAAAAATAAACAGATACTTAAAAATAAGAAGATATTATTGATAGATGATATTTATACAACAGGAAGCACTGTAAATGAATGTTGTAAAATATTAAGACAAGCTGAACCAAAATCCATCGATGTATTAACCATTGCAAAAGATTAGAGAAATTTTACAAAAGAGGGAGGAAGAAAAAATGGAAGATCTAGTAGAAAGTATATTGGATTATGTAAGATCAGATTACACAGATTATGCCATAATGATAAATGGAGAATGGGGATCAGGAAAAACTCATTTTTGGAATAATAAAATTAGAAAAAAAATAGAATCTTTACAATTAAATGGAAAACGTTATACAACAATTTATATGTCTTTATATGGAATTTCTAATTTAGAAGAAATTAGCAAAAAGATTTTTATTGAAACCACACAGTTAATGGATAAAAATTTGAGAAAATTTATGGAAGCAAATGGACAAACAACAATTCCTGAATATGCTAAAACAGGAATAGATATGGCTAATTTTTTTGGCGTTACGCAAAATGGGGATCGTGTCGATTATGGAGAATTTTTTTCTACGGATGATAAAGTATTATGTTTTGATGACTTAGAAAGAGCCAATGTAGATGTAATTGATATTTTAGGATATATTAATAATTTTGTGGAACATGATCATATCAAAACTATTATTATTTGTAATGAGAAAGAATTATCAACAAAATTGAAAAGTTCCAATCTTGAAATGAAAACTTTTATTGCTACTTATTTATTAGATAAACAAAACGAATTAAATAAATCAGACAAACCAATGGTGGAAAAGATTCAAGATAAGATAGAGCATGTCTTTGACAAAGCTAATGACTATGAAAGAATTAAAGAAAAGTTAATTGGAGAAACTTTTGAATATGCACCCAAATTTGATTATATTATCAATGGGATTTTAATGCGATATGAAAACAATCCAGACTTAATTCGCTTTTTAAGAGAAAATACAGGACTCATTATTTCTACTTTCCATAAAAGTGGAACACGAAATTTAAGAATTTTAAAACATGCTTTAAATGATTTTAAAAAGATTTATGAAATGGTAAATAAATCTTATCCTAATACCAATCATAGAGTGGTACAGACAATGCTAATCTTTACCATTGCCATTTCTTTTGAAATTAAGGCAGGAAAAGTTACCAAAGATAAATTTGTAAATATTAAGGATAATGAAGAATATAAATCCATTTTAGTATCTTCTAGAATCTTAATGGATAATCGACAATTTTATATCAAAGAATTTGATAACAATTACTATTATAACTTTAAATCAGAATATCGTTTCTTTAAATTTATAGAATATTATATTAGAACACGT
This sequence comes from uncultured Clostridia bacterium, assembly GCA_949118805.1. Taxonomy (GTDB): domain Bacteria; phylum Bacillota; class Clostridia; order TANB77; family CAG-508; genus CAG-269. The sequence continues at coordinate 21,997 of CASAUJ010000019.1, forward strand.
ATCTTTGATATGAGATTATTTAAAGACAATATGGAAACCATTCGAAATACCGTAGATACTGAAAATTTGCCAGGTTATAAGAGACTATTAACAGAAGAATATTGGAAAATTTCAGATGATCAATTTAGTGGGATTATACAAGAAGTTATGAATGATGTAAAAGAAGGAAAATTAACCTTAATTGATACAGTAAAACTATTTGCTTATTTTAGTTATTTTTCTAGAAAAGGATTAATAGAATATGATCTAAAAACATTAAAAAGTGTATTTTTTAATGGAATGAATATTGCTTCTTTATCCTCTCAGCATTGTGAAAACCCAAAAGAGGAATTAGGGAAAATTGCGATTGAAGAAGTAGAAGAGGATATGGAAGATATCTTAAAGCATTTTAATATGTTAAATGAACAATTATTAGATAAAATGTATAAAGAAAAAGCGGAAGACATTATGAAATGTATTCCGATGAAAATGGAACAATTTTATGAAAAATTCGATCAGGAATGTATGGAAATACCAATCTTTAAATATTACGATTCTTTTCAATTATTCCAAAGAATTTCTTGTGCTAGTAACGAAGACATTGTATTAATTAAAGAAAAATTGATCGATAGAGCGAATCGTTATACCAAACAAATTGAACCAGAGATGAAAAATTTAAAACAATTAAAACAAATTATTGATGATTATCTAAAAGGAAAGGACCCTACGATTAAAATTGTTATGTTAAAGGAATTTTCAAAAGATATGGGATATATTTTAGATAAATATAAGATCAGTTTTTTACCAAAAAAAGAAGAAAAAATAGTGGAAGTAGAGGAAGGACAAGAAAGTTAAGATGCAATTTATCTTAACTTTTCTTTTTCTTTTTTGATTTTTAATGCATAATTTTTTTCCTTTTTGTCATAATAAAATTATAAAACAAAATAAAATGAGGAGGAAGATTATGAAAGCAACTGGAGTTGTAAGAAGAATAGATGATTTAGGAAGAGTAGTAATTCCAAAAGAAATAAGAAAAACATTAAGAATTAAAGAAGGGGATCCATTAGAGATATTTACAGATAGAGAAGGGCAAGTCATTTTGAAAAAATATTCTCCAATTGGTGAACTTTCAGAATTTGCAGCAGGATATGCAGAAACTTTATCCAAAACAACAGGACACATTGCGTGTATTACAGATAAAGATACGATTATAGCTGTATCAGGAGGTTCCAAAAAAGAATTTTTAGAACAAGATATAAGTCAAGAATTAGAACAATTGATGGAAGATAAAGAGATTTATACAAGTAAAGAAAATAGTGATATGGCTATGCCAATTACCAAAAATGATAATCAAGAAAGAAAAAATAATGCACAGGTGGTTTATCCAATTGTTTCAAATGGAGATACAATAGGAACCGTTATTTTAATGGCAAAAGAACCAAATGGACAAATGAATGAAGTGGAGAAAAAAGTAGCCCAATCTGCTGCCACTTTTTTGGGAAGTCAAATGGATATATAGCGTAAAAAAACAAGTTATTTTAGGTTTTAAAAACGAAAAATTAACTTGTTTTTTTATTGGAAAGTCCAACTAAATAATCAATAGAAGTATGATAATAATTTGCTAAGGTAATTAAATGTTGAATTGGTATGGTTCTTTTTCCACTTTCATATTCTGAATAGTATTGTTGAGAAATACCAAGTAAATTAGCAATATCTTTTTGGTATTTATCATGATCTTCTCGTAAGTCTTTAATTCTTTTAAATTTCATGTTTATCTCCAATCTTTTATTGCATGATGAGTATAAAGGATACAAGGTATTTGAATTATTTTTATTGTAGCAAAAAAATGGAAAAGGGGAGAAAGGTACATAAAATATTATGTATTATGACGAAAATATTACAGATTCTTTACTTTTATGTAAAATTGATATAAGTTCTTGAAAAGATAAAAGTTGTTTAATATAATGAAATAAATAAAAGAATGTGCATAAAGGAGAGAAAAATGGTGTTTAAAGGAAATCTTGTAATCAAAGATAAGAACAGAGGAATTACCTTAATTGTTTAGTGATTACAATAATAGTATTGTTAATTTTAGTAGGGGTAAGTATTACAACTTTGATAGGAGAAGATGGTATATTAGCCAAAGCGCAATCGGCAAAAGAACAACATTTAGGAGCACAAGAGGCAGAGGAAGAAAATTTAGAAAAATTATATAGTCAAATATTAGTGGCTACCAATGATAGTGCACAAATCACGATTTCTGTAAAAGAGTTAAAGGCATTGATCAAAGAAGAAGTGCAAAAAGAAGTGGCACGGAATTTCTCGGGGGAGGAAATTTAGATTATTCCAATCCAGAAAATATCATTACAGGGACGATAAATGTTGTAGTACCAGGTAATTCTTGGAAATATGATGTGACAGGACCAGAAATAGATGCTGGGACATGGTTAATCTTTATAAATGCTTCTGAAAATAGTAATAAATGGGGGATTACAGGTGTTCAGGTAACAGGAGCTCTTAATGTAGTATTTGCCAATACTTCTCATAATGGATGTGTTTCAAATTCTGGATCATATACAGGAGAAGCAACTCAACTGAAAGCTGCTTTATACAATGGAAATGCAGAATCAAGAAATTATACTTTGAATTTTAAAGCCATCAAAATATCAGATACGTATCAAAAATAAAAGGACAAATGTAGACATAAAGGAAGATATCAGATAGAATAAAGTGGAAAAACCAAAAGAGAGGAAGAAAAGGCAAATGAAAAATGGAAAGGGAATTACTTTAATTGCATTAGTGATTACCATTATTGTATTACTAATCTTAGTAGGGGTATCGATTGCTATGTTGACAGGAGAAGGGGGAATTCTAGGAAAAGCAAATTCTGCTAAAACAGAATATGAAAAAGCAGAAAAGGAAGAGAAAGAAAAATTAGATAAAATAGAAAATTGGATGGATAAATTTGAGGCGAATGATAATCATTCTACACCATTAACAGCGGATTTATTTTCTTTTACTCCTACTGATTCAAATTGGGAGGTAAAGAATGTTGAAGAAGCATTGAATTTTTTATATAATCATTAATAAAAAAGCAAAGGAGAAGGAAACAAATGAAAAATGTAAAATGGATTTTATCTTTAGTAATAGTAGCTATTTTATTTAGTGGAATAGGGGTATTGGCGGCAAGTTATATGGCACAAGATGTTAGCTATAAAAAAGCAGATGGAACTACGATTGATGTACAAACAGCATTAAATGAATTATATAATGAAAAAGTTGCTTATAGTTTTTATATTAATACTTTTCAAGGTGAGGGAAGTAATAATGCTGGTGTATCTTTTTATACTTACGAGTATAGAGACTATAAATATTTTAGAATTTCTGAAACGAATAAAGGGAATTCTACGAGCTTAGCGATCGAAAAATATAATTGGACGGATGACGGCTCTCATGTTTCTTTGGCTTTAGATACGAAATATGAAATTGATACTAGCAAAACAGAGGAAATCTTTTTTACCCCTAGTAATGGATATAGACTTGTAAAAGTCGAATTTTTTAAAGAATAATAAAAATGTTTTGGATAAAATCAATGAAAATAACTATATTTTCTTGATTTTTTGCTTTCTAGGATATAATTTTAAACAGAAATAAAGAAAAAAGGAAGAAAAGGAAGGAATACATATAGACATAAAGGAAAATATCAGATAGAATAAAGAGGAAAAAACAAAAGAGAGGAAGGAAAAGCAAATGAAAAACGGAAGGGGAATTACCTTAATTGCTTTAGTCATCACAATAATTGTGCTATTAATCTTGGCAGGAGTGAGTATTGCGACTTTAACAGGAGAAGGAGGAATATTAACTAAAGCGGAAACAGCAAAAGAGAAAACAAGAGGAAGTAGTGTAGAAGAGGCAAAAAATTTGTGGAAATATGAGCAGAAAATGAATCCTTATACACCTAATTCAACAACAAAAAGCTTGGAAGAATTATTAGAAGACTTGGAAAATCAAAAATTAATTACAGAGCAAGAGAAACAAACAATAAAAGAAACTGGAGAAATAACAATTGGGGGAATTACCATTGAATTTGTATCTAAAATTATTTTCACCTTTTCTGGAATAGAGACAAGTTGTTCAGAAGGGATGAGATGGGGAGACTTGATTTTACAAGTGTATCATGGAGAAGAAAGGATAAAAGATGCTGAACTTGAATTATTACCAAAGGGACAAAAAGCATTTATTGAAACGTTTACCCCGGATTCTATTCGTGAAACTGCAGCAGGAGTGCGTTGGACATCTTTTGAAGAGTGGTTTGGAAAGCAAGAGGAATCAGTTCTAATAAATACTTATGTGAATACAGAACAATATTTTCGATTAAGTGATTCTAAGGGAAATAATATTTCTTTCAATGAGAAAATTAAAAATCGGTGAGCAATATAGCTTGAAGGCATATTAAAAATTCTGAATCGAATAATAGAAAAGAATTCAGAAAGAGAGAAATCAAGAAAATGGAGTTATTTTCTTGATTTTTTCTGGTTTCTAGGATATAATTTTAAACAGAAATAAAACCAAAAAGGAGAAAACGATGAAAGCAATTGAAATTAGAAATAAATATTTAAATTTTTTCCAAAAACATGGACATGCTGTCATTCCATCTGCACCATTAATTCCAGAAAATGATCCCTCTGTATTATTTACAACAGCAGGAATGCAACCATTAGTACCTTATTTATTAGGAGAAAAACATCCAGAAGGGACGAGACTAACAGATTATCAAAAATGTGTTAGAACGAATGATATAGAAGAAGTGGGAGATAATCGTCATTTAACTTATTTTGAAATGCTTGGTAATTGGTCTTTAGGGGATTATTTTAAAGAAGAATCCATTCAAATGAGTTTTGAATTTTTAACTAAAGAATTAGGAATACCAGCAGAGAAATTATCTGTTACTTGTTTTGCAGGGGATGAAGATTGTCCAAAAGATATTGTTTCAGCAGAAGTTTGGGAAAAAGTCGGAATTCCAAAAGAAAGAATTTACTTTTATGGAAAAGGAGACAACTGGTGGATAGCAGGAGAAGAAGGACCATGTGGACCAGATACAGAAATGTTCTATGATACTGGAAAACCAGCTTGTTCAGAAAATTGCCAACCATCTTGTGATTGTGGCAAATATGTTGAAATATGGAATAATGTATTTATGGAATATTTTAAAGACAAAAATGGTTATTCCAAATTAGAGAAAAAAAATGTGGATACTGGTTTAGGATTAGAAAGAATGACCATGTTATTACAAGGAAAAGAAACACCATTTGATACAGAATTATTTCAGCCAGTTATGAAGCAACTAGAACAACTTCAAAAAGTAGATTATATCGAGAGTAGAAGAATCATAGCGGAACATTTACGTTCTAGTATGATGATTATTTCTGATGGAGGAAGACCAAGTAACCTAGATCGAGGTTATGTTTTAAGAAGGCTTATTAGAAGAATGATACGACATTTAAATAAATTACAAATCAATTTAGAAGAATTGTCCACACTTATAGAAATCAATGTGGAAAATTTGAAAGAAATGTATCCAGATTTAGAAAAAAACAAAGAAATAATTCAATCAGTTATGTTAGAGGAAAAAGATAAATTTGTTAAAACATTAACACATGGAGAAAAAGAATTTGAAAAAGAAATTAAGAAATTAGAAGGAATAGGAAACAAAAAAATCCCAGGAGAAATTGTGTTTCGTTTATATGATACTTATGGTTTTCCACCAGAAGTAACCAAAGAATTAGCAAATGAAAATGGGTATGAAATAGATTTAAAGGAATTCAATGAATTATTTAAAAAACATCAAGAAAAATCAAGAATAGGAGCAGAACAAAAATTTAAAGGAGGTTTAGCTGAACAAACAGAAGAAACCATAGCTTATCACACAGCGACTCATTTATTAAATGCAGCTTTAAAGAAAATTATTGGAAAAGATGCCCATCAAAGAGGTTCTAATATAACAGTGGACAGAATGAGATTTGATTTTAACTGTGATCATAAATTGACAGAAGAGGAGAAAAAAGCGGTAGAGGATTTAGTGAACCAATGGATCAAAGAAGGATTAGAAGTAACCAAACAAGAAATGAAAAAGGAAGAAGCACTTCAATCTGGTGCAGAGTGTATGTTTATTGAAAAATATCCAGAAATTGTAACCGTATATAGTATAGGAGAAATATCAAAAGAATTATGTGGAGGTCCTCATGTAAAGAATACAAAAGAATTAGGGACTTTTAAAATAAAAAAAGAAGAATCAAGTTCATCAGGAATTAGAAGAATTAAGGCTGTGTTAATTAAATAGTTTTCAGAGAAAAGTGAGGTAAAAAAATGGAAGATTGTTTATTTTGTAAGATCATAAAAGGAGAAATACCATCGAATAAGGTGTATGAAGATGAAGAAATTCTAGCTTTTCATGATATTCATCCAGCAGCACCAATTCATATTTTGGTGATTCCCAAAAAACATATTACTTCATTAGCCCATCTAAAAAAAGAAGAGGAAGAAGTCATCGGGAAAATTTATGGTGTCATAAATGAAATTGCAGAAAGGGAGGGCTTTAAAAAAGAAGGGTATCGTGTGATTGTAAATTGTGGAAAAAATGGAGGACAAGAAATTATGCATTTACATTTTCACTTATTAGCAGGGAAACCATTGGGTGAAAAAATTGTTTAAATAGTATACACTTTTGTTCTAAAATGTGTTATAATAAAAACAGAGGATAAATAAGAGAGATACAGGAGGTAAAAGATATGTTTGAGAGTAAATATAGTAAAGTATTAACCATAATATTAGTAATTGTAATCATTGCTATTCTAGGATTATTAGGTTTTTTGGGATACGATTATTATCAAAATTATGTGATAACCAAAGATACCACAGATTTTGTAGATAATTTTCAAGGAGATATAGGAGAGCCGGATGAACCAAGTGAAAACAATACACAAAATTCTAATACAAGCAATACCGATCCATTTGATAAAATTCAAGATCCAGAAAGTAATGGTGGAGGAGCTTCTCAAAAAAGAACATACAAAGGATTTGGAGTATTAGGAACAATGGAAATACCAGCTACTAACTTTAGTTATCCTGTGTTAGAAAAAGTAACCAAAAAATCAATTGAAACAGCAGTAGCATTTCTATATGGAACAGGATTGAATGAACCAGGGAATACAGTAATTATAGGACATAATTATCGAAATGGATTGTTCTTTTCTAATAATAAAAAGTTGAAAATTGGAGATGTTATCTATGTAACCGATAATAATGGAAATAGAGTAACCTATAAAATTTACAATAAATTTGAAACAACACCAGAAGATGCATCTTTTTACCAAAGAGATACAGGAGGAAAATCTGAAATTACATTATCTACTTGTACAGATGACAGTAAAGCTAGATTAATAATTTTTGCGAGAGCAGAATAATAAGAAGAAAGAACCTTAATGATTAGAAGATAAAAGAATCATTAAGGTTTTTTGTTTGTTGGTTGACATTTTATGTAAAACACAGTATAATATTTTTGAAATAAGGAGGAAATATGGGGATTTTTAATTTTTTTGGAGCGAAAGAGCAAAAAGAAGAGAAAAATGATTATGGAGAATTAAGTCAAAGTATCATTTTTGAAATAGCAAAGATGAAACAGAAAATTATGGCCATGACAATCTATTATCCAGAAAAAGCACAAGATATACAAAATGAAATTTATGAGTTAGAAGAATATATAGAAAATAGTGTAGGAATAGAGACAGAAGAGGAAAATTATATCATAAATAGTAAGTATCAGAAAATAAAGAAAGATTTTGAAAGTTTTAAAAAAGTGTAGGTTAGTCAATCATATGTCACAAATTTTTGAAATTAATATACTTTGAGTA
>CASAUJ010000020.1 GCA_949118805.1 uncultured Clostridia bacterium
ATAAGCGATAAAAAGAGATTTAATTTATTTTGGACAAAAAAAGGGAGCCGAACATAAGCTCCCATAAAACAATTGTTTTAATTCTTTTTGATTTTTTTTCGATAAACCCACCGTCTGCCACAGTAGGAACACCTCACAGAGAAAGTAACTCCCATAGATTTAATACCAGAAAAATTATGAAGTTCGAAAAATTTTTCAATTACGATACCGGTTGTGTGATCATTTACTATGCCACAATTTTTACACTCTTTCCGTTTCATATGTTGTTCCTCCATACAAATAATATTATGAAAACATTGTAGTATACAAAATAAGAAAAGTCAAGTCTCTGAAATTTGACTTTTAAAAGAAAATATAGTATAATGAAAAACAATGATTAGCAACTGTCCACTAAGTTGCTTAAAGTATGAGATTTTATTATTAAGTAAAAAATGTATTAAGAGAGAAAATAAAGTAAATAATAAGAAGAAACGGATTATAAAAGTTTATGCTATGTTTGTAAGAGAGAAGCATAGGGAATTAAACTTTATTTTATGGATTATTTAATAATATTAGACACATCTTATTTCTTACAAAAGTTATAAGATGTGCTATTTATCTGTTATTTATTAATAAAATCAAAGGAAAAAGAAAGGAAGGACTTAAAATTATGGCAGAAGAAAAAATAGAAAATCAATCCAAAAGGACCTATGAAAAGAAGGAAAGAACAGGAAAAACTACTAAAAGAGTAAATCAAGAAGGGGGAAAAAGACCTTATCATAAAAGAAGTAAAACATCGACAGCAAATGGGGAAACAAAAAAAGAGATGGTATCCACAAGAAAAGTAGAAAATGTGGAAAAGACAACAAGAAGAAGAATGACAGAAGGGAAAAGAAATATATTTAAAACTTCAAAGCTAAAAATTATTCCTTTAGGAGGTTTGCATGAAGTAGGAAAAAATATTACTGTTTTTGAATATGAAAATGAAATAATTGTAATAGATTGTGGATTATCTTTTCCAGAGGATGATATGTTAGGGATTGATTTGGTTATACCAGATATTACCTATTTAGAGAAAAATGTAGATAAAATTAAAGGATTAATTATTACACATGGTCATGAAGATCATATAGGAAGTGTTCCTTATTTATTAAAGAAAATTAATATACCAATTTATGCACCTAGACTTGCTTGTGGATTAATTCGAAATAAACTAGAAGAGCATAAATTAGTAAGAAGTACAAAATTAATAGAAGTAATGCAAGGACAGATCATGAATTTTGGGAAAAACTTTAAAGTAGAATTTATTAGGAGTTCACATAGTATACCAGATTCTGTTATGTTAGCGATTACAACACCAGCAGGAACCATATTACACACAGGAGATTTTAAGGTGGATTATACCCCAATCGATGGGAAAATAATGGATTTTGGAAGAATTGCTGAATTAGGAAATCAAGGAATTTTAGCTTTAATGTCTGATAGTACAAATGCAGAGAGAAAAGGTTTTACTATGTCAGAGAGTTCAATTGGAGAAGTATTCGATAAATTGTTTTTACATTGTACCAAAAGAATTGTGGTAGCAACCTTTGCATCTAATGTGCATAGAGTGCAACAAATTGTAAATTCAGCGATAAAATATAATCGAAAAATTGCAGTATGTGGTAGAAGTATGATAAATATGATTGAAACAGCAAAAGAATTAGGGTATATTGAATGTCCGGAAAATATATTTATTGATATTGATATGATTAGTAAATATACAGATGAACAATTGGTGATTATTACAACTGGAAGCCAAGGAGAACCAATGTCAGCTTTAACAAGAATGGCAGCAGGAGATCATAGAAAGGTAAAGATAACGCCAAATGATTTAGTTATCATTTCTGCTACTCCAATACCAGGAAATGAAAAGTTTGTATCAAAAGTAATTGATGATTTAATGCAAATAGGAGCAGAAGTGGTGTATAGTTCTTTGGAAACGATTCATGTATCAGGGCATGCCTGTCAAGAGGAACAAAAATTAATTTTAGCTTTGTCAAGACCAAAATATTTTATTCCAGTTCATGGAGAATATAGACAACTTATTGCTCATAGTGAAACGGCTCAAAGTATGGGAATCGATAAAAACAATATTATTATGATGTCAAATGGACGAGTGTTAGAAATTAATCAGACAGGAGCAGAATTGACGAATTCTGTACCAAGTGGTAGAGTATTAGTAGATGGATTAGGCGTTGGTGATGTAGGAGGAATTGTGTTAAGAGATCGACAACATTTATCACAGGATGGATTAATTGTGATTGTTTTAACAATGGATTCTTCAACAGGAGAAGTAGTTGCTGGACCAGATGTTATTTCTAGAGGATTTGTTTATGTAAGAGAGTCTGAGAATTTAATGGATGATGTAAAATCTGTGGTAAGACATGAGATAAAGAAGTGTGAAGAAAGAGGGATTACAGATTGGGCAACAATAAAGTCTACTACTAGAGAAAACTTAAGGGATTATATTTTTATGAAAACGAAAAGAAATCCAATGATTATACCAATTATTATGGAAGTGTAGTAAAAGATGTGAATCATAGGAGGGATGATAATTGACAGAAGGTTTTTTAAAAAATGTAGCATCAAGTATTGATAATATAACATTAGAATCAGTAGGAAATATGACCCAATATTTTAATTTAAATGATTTTTTTAATGAAAATTTTCAAGGAATGGCAGAAATCATGATTACACCCTATCAAGTAATGGTAATATATGCGAGTTCTGATGCGAAGATGCTTCATAATTCAGTAATTTCCTATATGAGAGATAATATTCTTGATCTAAGAATGGAAAAACCTATTATAGCAATTCGTTGTTGTTCAGAAAGAGATAGAAAGTTTTTTTATCCAGAAATTTTAAACAGAGGGTATTCTGTAACATCAAGTATGATATCGGTATTAGAAATATTTTATAGCCAAATAAGGCGTTGTAATTGTGTTGATTTGATGGGAGCAACATTACAAGAGTTTAAAAAATATAATGGTATTACAACAACTGTTGAAAGAATGTCAGAAATACCAGATAGCAGAGTTTGTAAAAAGATAAATGGAATGGCTATTAATGAATATATATATTTAATGAAAGAAAGAGAAGAGAAAGAAGACAAGGAAGAGGGAAGATAGAAAATAGAGGAAAAAAGAAAAATACCAAGCATTTTTATGTTTGGTATTTTTCTTTTCCATACTTTGGAAAGTTTTTTATAGGTGCTTATCATTTATTGCATAAAATGATTTACAGAAAGAACTGTGAAAACTTGAAATAATGCTTGTAAACCTAGGAAAAATTTGATATAATAGAACAATAAAAAAGAGAATTAACAAGATTATGAAGATCAATTAAAGGAGAGAAAATAGAATGGATTATAAAGAGTTAGCAAATTTAATATTTCCAGAGGCAAAAGAAATAAGTTATTATGAAGAAAAATATCCAGAAAGAAACTTAAAAGAAGGAGCTGTGGTAACAAGATTTGCACCAAGTCCAACAGGCTTTGTCCACATTGGAGGTTTGTATCAGTCTTTAATTGCCAAGAAATTAACCACACAAACAGAAGGTGTATTCTTTTTAAGAGTAGAAGATACAGATCAAAAAAGAGAAGTAGAAAATGGGGTAACAGGAATTGTAAATGCATTAAAAGATTTTGTTATTGTACCAGATGAAGGAATGATTTCTGAAAATGAAGAAAAAGGAGATTATGGACCTTATAAACAATCTTTAAGAAAAGAAATTTATCAGGCATATGCAAAATATTTGATAGAACAAGGAAAAGCTTATCCATGTTTTTGTACAACGGAAGAAATTGAAGAAATTAGGGCAAAACAAGAGCAGGCTAAAATCAGACCAGGATATTATGGAATATGGGCAAAATGTAGAAGTTATACAGTAGAAGAGATAGCAGAAAAAATAAAAAAGGGAGAAAAATATATTATTCGTTTTAAATCCCCTGGAAGAGAAGATCGAAAAATAAAGCATCATGATGTGATAAAAGGAAATGTTGATTTTCCAGAAAATGATCAAGATGTTGTTATTATTAAAGCAGATGGATTACCAACATATCATTTTGCACATGCAATTGATGATCATCTAATGAGAACAACACATGTGATTCGAGGAGATGAGTGGCTATCATCTATTCCATTACATTTACAATTATTTCACGAATTAGGATTCAAAGCACCTAAATATGCACATATTGCACCAATTATGAAGAATGATGAAGGAAATAAAAGAAAATTAAGCAAAAGAAAAGATGCAGAAGCTGCTGTTAGTTATTACGAGGAAGAAGGAATTCCAGAAGAAGCAGTAAAAGAATATTTATTAAATATTGCCAATTCTAATTTTGAAAATTGGAGAAAAGCAAATCCTGAAAAAGCAATAGAAGAATTTGAATTACAATTAAATAAAATGAGTGTAAGTGGTGCTTTGTTCGATATGGTAAAATTATTAGATGTAGGAAAAACTGTTATTTCTAGAATGACAGCAGAGCAAGTCTATGAAGCGGCGATGGTTTGGGCACAAAAACATGATAAAGAATTAATAAAAATGTTAGAAAATAAAGACTATGCATTAAAAGTATTGGGAATTGAGAGAGGAAACAAAAAACCAAGAAAAGATATTTCAAAATGGTCAGAAGTAAAAGAAAATATTGCTTACATGTATGATGAAAAATTCTATGAGGAATCACAAGAATATCCATATCAAGTAATTCATAACAAAGAGGAGATACAAAAGATATTAAAAATGTATATAGAAAAATATTTTCATGAAGTAGATGATAAGCAACAATGGTTTGAGCAAATTAAAGAATTAGCTTCTGCAATGGGATATGCAAAAGAAGTAAAAGAATTTAAAGCAAATCCTGATCAATACAAGGCACATGTTGGAGATGTGAGTACAGTTTTAAGAGTGGCATTAACAGCTAGAACGAATACACCAGATATGTATGAGATTATGCAAATTTTAGGAAAAGATAGAATAGAGAAAAGGTTTGCCAAAGCAATAGAGGAAATGGAGATATAAAAAGTGGATTATCAAATAGGAGATAGGGTAAGAACCAAAAAGCAACACCCTTGTGGTAGTAAAATTTGGGAAATTACAAGGATTGGTGTTGATTTTAAGTTAAAATGTCAAGGGTGTGGACATGTGGTTATGTTGCCAAGAGAAAAAGCTTTAAAGGTCATTACAAAGAAATTAGAAGAAAAAGAAAACAAGTGAAAATGAAAAAGCATAAGGGAGGCTAAAGGCCTCCCTTACTACGTGGTAAAACTATTGTTTTTCCTCTTTTTTAATGGAGAGTATGACAATAAATCAGCTTGTAGGTTTGACTATTTTTCAACGCTTTTTTTGCCTGATGTAACAATTTACGGTCTCGAGTGTGAAGATTATCAAGATTTTCGCAAATTTCTAAAAGATTTAATGCTAATTGCACATTCTTGATAGCCTCCAAAATCGGGAAATCGTCAATTGTTGAACACAGGCTTACTAAGGACTGAATAGATACTTTGCCTTTGCGATAGACTATTTTGTAGGCCTGACTATTTTTTAAATTCCTTTCAGCCTGGTGCAGTTTTTTAGCTTCGTGTTCAGGAAGATTCTTGTACCGCTTACAAACCCGCAGATAATGCATGGCTTTTTTTACAGCAGAATGAGCTTCTAGAACGGAGACCTGTCCAATAGTATTACATAAGATAGAAAGGGTTCTTAGGTTCTTCTTTCTTTCCTTATAGTAATGTTTCTGTTTAGTATTGGAACTCTGTCGGTCTTTGGGAGAAGAATCCTGAGATTCTTCTATCGGACAATAGTCAATGGGTGGATAATCTGTCATACATGTTTGGTAGCATTCGAATTGTTGACAGCATGCCATGTTGTTCATACAACTTCTCATAAAACCTCCAAAAAGATAGTGCGACTTAATAACTCAGTCGACTTATTACTATAAATGTCAGATACATTATAGCATAAGTGTAAACATAATGCAACTGGTATGAGGGAAGAGGCAGGAAGTGAAGAAAAGGTAACAAAATGACAAAAACCGACATATAATACAATATAGTATCAATCAAGGTACTATATTGGAGGTGACTTTAATATGGAGCCACAAGAAACAATTTATTGCTATGACAACAGAGAAGAAAAATGTAGCAAAAGAAGAAATTGTCTAGGAATTATAGCGATTATATTATTAACAGCATTTGCTCTTGTTATTGGATTAATTATTGGAGCAGCTTTAGCAGTAGCTATTCTTGCAGCATTACCAGCTATTATTGTTTTAGCTGTTATATTGGCATTATTGTTAGTTTTAACAATAATCTTAATGTTCTGTTGTAAGGGGAAAAAAGAGAAAAAGTGTAAATGCAAATGTTGTTGCTAATTAAAAGGTATATTTTAAGAGTAGAAAATATAAAGTTTTCTACTCTTTTTTTAAAATTAAGATAAGAAATGATCAATAAATTGCCAAACCTCATCTTGATAAATTTTACGTTCAGAAGAAAAAGGTAAAGTAGTAATATCCCCAAGAGGATTTAGCTGTTTTTGTATTGACTTTACAGCTTCATCTACCTTTGTTTTGGCGATTTTATCTGCTTTATTAGCTAAAATCAAACAAGGTAATTGAGAAGAAATGATATATTGATACATTAATTTATCATTTTCACTTGGATTATGTCGAATATCAATTAGAAAAATAATCAAAGAAATTTCCTCTCGATGGAATAAATATTGTTCAATAAATTTTCCTACTTGTTCTTGTTCCTTTTTGGACATTTTGCTATAACCATACCCAGGTAGATCAACAAAATAAAAGGAATCATCTATATTGTAAAAATTAATTTGGCGTGTTTTTCCTGGTTCACTACTCGTTCTAGCCAATTTTTTACGATTGATCATGGTATTAACAAAACTAGATTTTCCAACATTTGATTTTCCAACTAAAACAATTTCTGGTAGCCCTTGACAAGGATATTGGCTTGGCTTTACCGCAGAAATTTCAAATTTTGGGTTTTTAACTAACATAATAATCTCCTTAAATTGTCAATAAAAAGAATCTTATTGGCAATTTTTATGATTGTTATCATAAATTTATTTTTTTACAGTTATTTTTTCTAATCCACCCATATAAGGTCTCAAAACTTCAGGGATGATAACACTACCATCTGGTTGATAATTATTTTCCATGATAGAAATTAACATACGAGGAGGAGCTACTACTGTATTATTAAGGGTATGAGCGAAATAATTTCCATTTTCACCCTTAATGCGAATGCCTAACCTACGAGCTTGAGCATCTGTTAAATTAGAGCAACTTCCTACTTCAAAATATTTCTTTTGTCTTGGACTCCATGCTTCTACATCACAAGATTTTGCTTTTAAGTCTGCTAAATCTCCACTACAACATTCTAAAGTTCGAACAGGAATATTCATACTTCTAAAAAATTCAACTGTAAATGACCACATTTTATCATACCATTCCCAAGATTGTTCTGGCTCACAAACGACAATCATTTCTTGTTTTTCAAATTGGTGAATTCGATATACACCACGTTCTTCCATACCATGTGCTCCTTTTTCTTTTCGGAAACAAGGGGAATAAGATGTCATAGTATAAGGCATCTCTTCTTTTTTTAGAATTTGATCCTTAAATTTACCAATCATTGAGTGTTCACTAGTACCAATTAAATATAAATCTTCTCCTTCGATTTTATACATCATGGCATCCATTTCTTCAAAACTCATAACACCAGTTACGACATCAGAACGAATCATGAAGGGAGGAATGCAATAAGTAAATCCTTTTTCAATCATAAAATCTCTTGCATAAGTTAAAACTGCTGAATGTAATCTTGCGACATTTCCCATCAAATAATAAAATCCATTTCCAGATACTCTTCTAGCACTATCTAAATCTAATCCGCCTAAAGCTTCTAAAATTTCGCCATGGTAAGGTATTTCATAATCAGGAACAAAGGGTTCTCCAAATTTTTGTATTTCTACATTTTCACTATCATCTTTTCCAAGAGGGACAGAATCATGCATTATATTAGGAATTTTCATCATTCTATTTTGGATTTCTTGTGCATATTCATTTTCTAATTTTTCATTTTCCTCTAATTGAAGATTAATCTCATTTACTTGTTTTTTTAGATTTTCTGCTTCTTCTTTGTTTCCAGTTTGCATGAAATTGCCAATTTGATGACTCAAATTTTTTCTTTCTGATCTTAAATGATCACCTTTTAATTTGGCTTGTCTACTTTTGTTATCTAAATCAATTACTTCATCTACTAAAATAAGTTTTTGTTCTTGGTATTTTTTCTTGATATTTTCTTTTACAATATCTGGATTTTCTCTTAAAAATTTAATATCAATCATAGTTAACCTCCCTTGACATATCTATTTTTTAAGATTATACTATATTTTCTAATAATTGGCAAGAAATTAGGGAAAAATAAATGAAAAGACTACAAAAGGAAAAAGGACTTGGATTATTTTTATAAAGAGAAATTTCAAGAGGTGATGATTTTAAGGAGCGTCCCTAAAATCACTAGAAAAGGAGAAGAGAAATTGTTTATTGAAATTGTGAAATTTGTTTTGTATGCGGGACTTGTGGTATTAATTGCTAAGTATATTTTGGTAAAAACACTTCGAAGGTTAGCAGAAAATTTGAATTTAAAACCTAAAACAGTAGGAGATATGGCTGGTTATGCTACTTCGATACCAGAATTGCTGACGATTAGTGTATCAAGTATGAATGGTTTAATAAGTACGAGTATCTTTAATGTGATTAGTTCTAATGTGATTAATTTGATTCAATATGTGATTTCAATTGTGATGAATAAAAATAGAAGAGCTTTTTCCAATCCAGCCATTCGAATTGATCTTTTTTTGGTTTTCTTAACGATTGCCATACCAATTGTTTTGATTTTCAATAAAATAGAAATTAGTTTATGGATAGTTCCTGCTTTTCTAATATTATACGCATTGTTTCAAGTCATCAATCAAAATGTTCATAAAGTGTATTTAGAAGAATTGGATCAAAAGTTAGCAAAACAAATTGAAGAAGAAGGGAAAAAAGAAGAAGGAAATACAAGAAAAACGGTTCTTTATATGCTGATTTTATTGGGAACAGGAGTTTTATTATATGGGATAGGAGAATTGTTGGGGGAGACGCTAGAAAATTTATGTAATCGATTTGAGATTTCTCAAGTAGTGATTGGTATTTTACTTGGTTTTATTACGAGTATTCCAGAATTAATTACTTTTTTTGAGGCTCAAAAACATCATAAGGAAAAAGGACAAGATAATATGCTAGGAGTAGTGGAAGCTACCAATAATCTTCTGACCTCTAATGTATTAAATTTATTTATGATTCAATCCATTGGAATTTTGATGAATGTTCTATTTTTATAGGACAAGAAGAAGGGGAGGATAGAGAAGCGTTATTTTTTTAAAGTTCTACGATGAATTAGATCAAAATGTATAAGATGGAAAAATGTATACTTGTTGACAGAAACAAGAAATCCTGCTATCATGAAGCAAAAGAAAAACAGAAGGTAGGAACGAAAAATGGAATTATTAGATATTTTAGATGAAAAAGGAAATAAAATAGGAATTAAGGAAAGAGACGAAGTTCATAAAGATGGAGACTGGCACAAAGTAGCTTTTATTTTTGTAGTTAATGATAAGGGAGAAATTATTTTACAAAAGAGAAGTAAGGATAAAGGAAGTAATCCTAATAAATGGACAGCATCTGCTAGTGGACATTTGGCAGTTGGGGATACCAATATACAAGGAGCTAGGCGAGAATTAGAAGAAGAAATTGGAATAACCGTGAAAGAAGATGAGTTAGAGTATCTTTGTACCGTGAAAGAACAATGGTGTGATGAAAAAAGAAAAATAAGTCATATAGCAATCGTGTATTTATTATTTAAAAATGTAACAATAGGAGAATTGACTTTACAGGAAGAAGAGGTAGCAGAGGTAAAATATGTCAATTATAAAGACTTTGAAAAAATGGTACAAGAGAAAAATGAGGATATTGTAAAACATGATGAAATATATGCAGAGGTATTGAAAGTGTTACATAAAAAATTCGATTTATCATAGAAAGATAGAAAAATGGGAAAAATACTTGACAATTTCAGTAAAAGTATTGTATAATAAAACGCGTTACAAGAAGAAGTCAAACTTCTCACCTGATCCAAAATAGGAAAAAGGTTAGAACTAGAATGAAACCCAAGTATAAAAAGGGGCTATTTTGATTTGACTTGTAACAAAAGTCAAATTTTTTTATTTTATGGAGGTGTTTTCAATCAAACAAGAATTACCAATCAACAGACAAATTCGAGCAAAAGAAGTACAGTTGGTCGAAGATAATGGACAAAAAGCTGGTGTCATTTCCTTAGAAGAGGCGTTAGAAAAAGCGGAGAGTAAAAATTTAGATTTAGTATTAGTAGCACCCAATACAAATCCACCAGTTTGTAAGATTATGAACTATGGAAAATACAAATTCGAACAAGCTAAAAAAGAAAAAGAAGCCAAGAAAAAACAGAAAATTTTTGAAATAAAAGAGTTAAGAGTTACCCCTAATATTGAAGAACATGACTTTGGTTTTAAGTGTAAAAATGCAAGAAAATTTTTAACAGATGGAAACAAAGTAAAAATAACAGTTCGTTTTAGAGGAAGAGAAGTTAATAACGCAAAAGCAGGAGAAATTGTACTAAACAAATTTATTGAGGCTTTAGAAGATATTGCGACAGTAGAAAAACCACCAAAGTTAGAAGGTAGAAATATGTTTACTATTATTGCTAAAAAAACAGATAAATAAAATGTCTGTCAATATAAAACAAACAATAAATGAAAGGAGTTATTATTATGCCAAAATTAAAAACCAATAAAGCTGCGAAGAAAAGATATTCATTAACAGCCACAGGAAAAGTAAAAAGAACCAAATCAAACAGAAGACATTTATTAGCGAATAAAACAAGAAGACAAAAAAAATCAGGAAAAGTTCAAAATGCTTATGCAGATAAGACATGTGTAGAAACAATTAAAAAATTGTTACCATATGGAAATTAAAAAGAAGCATTTATCAATAAAAAAGGAAGGTGAAAGAAATGGCAAGAGTAAAAACAGCTAGAACAACAAGAGCAAGACATAAAAAAATATTAAAACAAGCCAAAGGATATTATGGAGCAAAAAGCTATCGATTTAGAAATGCTAATCAAGCAGTTATGAAATCTTTAGCTTATGCATATGTAGGAAGAAAAGATAAAAAAAGTAATTTTAGAAAATTGTGGATTGCAAGAATTAATGCAGCAGCAAGAATGAATGGAACTACTTATAGTAAAATGATTGCTGGATTAAAGAAAGCAAATGTTACAATTAATAGAAAAATGTTAGCAGATATTGCAATAACAGATCCAAAAGCATTTACAGAAATTGCAGAAATAGCCAAAAAAGCATAAAAAAAGAAGGGAATAACTTGAGAAATAAGTTATTCTTTTTTTTGAATAAATAAAAAGACTTGAAAACAAAGTTCTAATGTGCTAAAATTTGGCTTGTAATTGTAAAAACAATTGTACAGGAGGAAAAAGACATGAAGGAATTAAGGAAGGAATTTCCAATGAAGATCGGAATTGTTGGAGTAATATTAATGCGAAAAGAAGAGAATGCCAAAAAAGAAGACGATCTTGTTTATAGGGTATATGAAGTTAAGAAAAAACCATATAAACTTTTAGGGACTTGTCAGCTTTTACAGGAATCTTCAGGAAAGATAACTCCTAGGAAAATCGAAGGATTAGAAGATGAGGAGACCTGGAAAGAAGTAGAGAGATTAGTTTCATTATGTTTTTAACCGAAAGAGCGGGAGTTATCCCGCCTTTTTTATTGTTTTTTCATTTTAGGTTTAGAAATTAAAGAAGCTAAATAACCAAAGAACACAGCAGCAGCAATTCCGCCAGCAGCAGCTTTTACACCACCTGTGAAAGCACCTACTAAACCATTTTGTTGGACTGCTTCAATGGCACCTTTTGCAAGGTTATAACCAAATCCTGTAAGGGGAACAGTAGCACCACAACCTGCAAAATCAACAAGGTACTGATAGATTCCTAAACCACCTAAAATAGCACCAGCTGTGACAAAAGTTACGAGTATTTTGGCGGGGGTAAGTTTGGTTTTATCAATTAAAATTTGTCCAATAATACAAATGATACCACCTACTACAAAACATTTTAGTAAGACCATCCAATCAAAAACATTTGCCCAATTTATATTCATAAAATTCATCCTTTCTTTTTTTCTTTACATTTCAATACTGATAGCATGAGCAATACCAGGAATGGATTCTCCCTGTTGTGAACTTGTGGAATTCATCAATGCACCAGTAGCAATTAATAGAATTTTTTTCATTTTCTTTTCTTTTAACTGTTTATAAAAATAACCTGAAAATACAGTTCCACAACAAGCACAGCCACTTCCACCAGAATGGGTATCTTGTACGTTTTTATCGAAAATTAAAACACCACAATCCTGATAGTTTGATTTTATAGAATAACCTTGTGATTTAGCGATATCAATTGCAATTTCTTTTCCTACATGTCCTAAATCTCCACTAATAATAGCATCATAGTAACTTGGATTTCTTCCTGTATCTAAAAAATGTGTGATTAGGGTATCTGCAAAGGCAGGAGCCATAGCTGCTCCCATGTTATTAGCATCTTTGATTCCCATGTCTATGATTTTTCCAGGAGTAATATGAGTAATATAAGGACCTTGTCCATTTTTGGCTAAAATAGCAGCCCCGGATCCAGTAACAGTCCATTGACTTGTAGGGGGTCTTTGATTTCCTAATTCTAATGGGAAACGGAATTGTTTTTCTGCACTACAAAAATGGCTAGAGGTGGCACATAAAACATAGTTGGCAAATCCTTCAACAGCCATAGCCCCTAATGTCATAGATTCTACAAAAGTAGAACAGGCACCAAATACACCAAAGAATGGAATGCCTAATTCACGTAAGCCAAAACTAGAAGAAATACATTGATTTAAGAGATCACCTGCAAACATACAGTCAATTTCATTGGTAGCTACACCAGATTTAGAAATAACGGTATTAACAGTTTCTTTTATAATTTTACTTTCTGCTTTCTCCCATGTTTTTTCTCCCCAAAATTCATCTTCTAAAGTTTGATCAAAATACTTTGCCAAAGGTCCTTGGGCTTCTTTTGGACCAACAATAGAAGCACAATCTAATATGGTTGGTGGGGTATTGAATTTTATGGTTTGTTTTCCTAACTTTTCCAAAATATCATCTCCTCTATTATAATTCTTATTAAACTAAAGTCATGCTTTGTGTATTAAAAATTAAAAATACAATTCCTACTAAGATGGAAGCAGAAATACCAAATACTAATACTGGACCAGCAACAGTAAACATTTTTCCACCAACTCCCATAACATATCCTTCTGATTTATATTCCATAGCAGGTGATACAATGGAATTGGCAAAACCAGTAATAGGAATTAAAGAGCCAGCTCCTGCAAATTTTCCAATTTTATTAAATAAATTAAGACCTGTTAAAAAAGCAGAGATACCAATTAATAAAATGGAAACAATTGTACTAGAAGTAGTGGTATCAAAACCACGTTCTTTGCATATATTAAGTATAATTTGTCCAATGGTACAAATAAGTCCTCCTACCCAGAAAGCATTAAAACAATTTTTCAAAAGTGGAGAATTAGGGGATTTTTTATCCACATAATCTTGATAAGTTTGTTTTGTTTCTAATGGATTCATACATTACCTCCTGAAATTTTTTTTCGATCTAAATCAAGAGTAAAACTAATATCTAAATCAACAAAATATTCTAAAATTTTATCACCATCAATATTAGCTCTCTGCTCTAGAATTTTTACTTCTGATAAATAATCAATTGTTTTAGAAGCTTCTGCAATTGCTTTTACAATAGCATCCTTCCAAGAAACCGTTGAATTACCAGTTATGATTAAATGTTTTTTTATCTCCATAAATAACCTCCAACATCTTTTATACTATCTTTTCCTTGTTTTAGAAAAAATATACAAAAACAAGTGGAAATTTTTATAAAAAAAATATATAATGGGATTCGAGGGACGTTCCTTAAAATCCCCACTTTAAGGAATTAGGGGACAGACCTTAGAGAAATAAAAGGAAAAGAGTGTCCCTTTTATCCCTATTTTGGGGATTTTAAGGAACGTCCCTCGAATCCTTTTGGTTATGAGGAGGAAAAATGGACAAAGCAAGAGAATTTGCAGTAAAGATACTCTATCAAGTGAATGAAAAAGAAGCTTATTCTAATATTGCCTTAGGAGAAGGCTTAAAACAAGCAAGGAAAACTTGGAGGGAAATCAAAGAAAAGGATATTGGTTTTATTTCAGAGATTGTTTATGGTACTATTTCTTGGCGTTTGACAATAGATGAAATAATCAAAAAATATTCTAATATTAAATTGAAAAAAATATCACCTTGGATTTTAAATATTTTAAGAATGAGTATTTATCAAATTTTATTTTTGGATAAGGTACCAAAGTCAGCAGCAGTAAATGAAGGGGTTAATTTAGCAAAACGATATGGACATAAGGCAAGTAGTAATTTTGTAAATGCTATTTTACGAAAGATAGATAAGAGAGATTTTGAACAATTTTTTGAAATAGAAGATGAGGTGGAAAGAATTTCTAAGACAACTTCTATGCCAATATGGATGGTGGAAAAGTTGAAAGAGGAGACAACATCAAAAGAAGTAGAAGAAATTTGCAATGCTTCTAATTTAAAACCAAGTTTATATATTAGAAGAAATTCTTTGAAAATCAAACAAGAGGAATTGGAAGAAGAATTGAAAAAAGAAGGAATAAGGGCGCAAGAAGCAGAAGTAAAGGATTTTTTTCGATTAGAAGGAGCAAAAAACATAGAAGCCAAAAAGTCTTTTCAAGAAGGGAAGTATACAATACAAGATGAAGCGGCAGGTTTCATTCCACAAATTTTAAATCCACAAGCTCATGAAAAAGTGCTAGATGCTTGTAGCAGTCCAGGTGGGAAAACTACTTATATGGCAGAAATGATGGGCAATCAAGGGGAAATTATAGCATGGGACTTACACCAACATAGAGTGGAATTAGTAGAGAAAGCAGCAAAACGATTAGGGATTACTATTCTTCGAACAGAAGTAAAAGATGCTACTATATATGAAGAAAAGTATGAGGAAAGGTTTGATAAAATTTTGTTAGATGTACCCTGTTTAGGAATGGGAGTATTAAAAAGGAAACCAGATATAAAATGGAAAAGAAAAAAAGAGGATTTAGAAAAAATTGCACAAGAACAAGAAAAAATATTAGAAAATTGTGCTAAATATTTAAAAAAAGGAGGAGAATTAGTTTATTCTACTTGTAGTATTTTAAAAGATGAAAATGAAAACCAAATCGCTCTTTTTTTACAAAAAAATAAAAATTTTGAAATTCAAAAAATAGATACGAAGAAAGAAAATTATTTTGAAAAATTTGTCACAAAAGATGGTTTTATAAAAATTTATCAAAATGAAAATACGGATGGATTCTTTATTGCAAAATTAAAAAAGAATTAAAAAAACAATCTATTACAGAAGTATTACAATTTTATTACAAGTATATTAAATGTATTGACTTTTTAGCAAATAACGATAAAATATAACTATATTTGAAGAAATGTGTAAAATATCCAAGTATGATTTTTATAAATTTGTAAAAAATAATAATAAATCAATTAAAAAAGGAGAAAATAATGGCGAATGCAAGTTGCCTAGGGCTATATATTGAAGAACATCTAATTAAATATGCAAAAGTTTCAAAAGATCGTGATAAAATAAAAGTAGAAGCATTTGGAATTATGTTTTACGATAAAATTGGAGAGGCAATTGAGCAAGTAGTCCAAGAAACTTATAGTCAAAAAACACCAATTAGTATTAATTTGTCACAAGAGATGTATCATTATTACGATATGTTTGCGCTATTAACAAAAAATGACTTACAAAAAGCGATTAAAACTGAATTTGATTCTTATTGCGCAGATAAAGGTTATAATCCAAATGTATTTGAAACAAGGTATGCAATCGTTGGAAATCAAGAGGAAAAAGAAAAATTAAGAGTCATACATGTAGCCGATAATAAAATTGAATTAAACAAACAAATGCAAATGATTGAAGGTTATAAATTATCTAATATTTCGCCAATTTCTATGTCCATTCCTAATTTAATTGATATTGATAAAAATGAAAATTGTGTAGTTGTAAACATAGAAGAAAGCACAACAGTAACCACAATTTTAGAGGATAAAATTTATCATGTAGATCAGATAGAAGAGGGAAGTAAAGATTTTCTAACAAAAATCAATTTAAAAGAAAATTCGTATCTAAAAGCTTATGAAATTTGTAAAAATACTACAATCTATACATCAGAAGGAAGAGAATTACAAGAGGAACAATCTACTTATTTAGAAGATATTATGCCTACACTATATGTAATAGCTGGGAAAATAAGAAATATTGTAAGACAAAATGGAGATCGTATTAAAAAAGTTTATATTACAGGAACAGCAGCTTTAATTAATAATATTGACTTGTATTTTGCTGAGTATATGGATGGAATTGACTGTGAATTATTAAAACCATATTTTATACAACCTACTACATCAGGAGATTTGAGCATCAAAGACTACATTGAAGTGAATTCTGCGATCTCTTTAGGAATGATGGGATTAGGAGAAGGAATTGGAGGAATGAACTTCAAAAATCAATCTTTTGCTGATAAAATTCCAGATTGGTTGAAATTAGAAGTGAATCCAGACCGAACAGAAAAAGAAAAAAAGAATTTGGGTGGGATTTTTACCTGGGATTTAGGACAACCACTTGATAAAACAGAAACGGGATTGATACGAGTAGCCATTGGGTTGTTATTATTAGTGATCATTTATAGTGCATTTTCTGCCTTACTAGCCAATCAAATAAAGCTAAAACAACAAGAAGCAGAAAAATCAATGAAAGAGACAAGACAACAAATTGAATTAGCCAATGCTGATAATGAAAAGATTAATAGCAAAATAACAGAATATGATACGATGCTAAAAAATTTAGAGGAAATGAACAACCAGATTACAGAACGAAATAGGACAAGAAATGCCATTCCAAATTTATTGAATCAAATCATGACAATTGTACCAGAAAATGTTCAGTTAACATCAATTGAAAATACAAGCAGTACCCATATTGTGATTCAAGCACAATCAAATAAGTATGAACAATTAGGATATTTAGTAGCAAGAATGAAAACAGATGTGATTTTAACAAATGTTATTTCAACAGCAGGACAAAAAGATAATAGTGTGGTTAGTATTAAAATAGAAGGAGATTTACCATGAAAAAATTATTGATGTTAATTTTAATTGGTTTGCTTATGGCACTATCTGCTTTTATTGTTCTTACTGGGTTTGAGGTTGGAAAAATAGAAATTCTTAGTTTCGTAGGAATTCAAGAGAAGAACCAAGAACTTGATGGAAAGATTCAAGAAGCTAGTAAGTTAGCAGAAAAGGATTTTAAACAAGCGGTAAGTACAATACAAGATAGTAGTAGAAAGTTAGAACAAACCAAAAAAGAATATCAAGATCTAACCGTAGTTAGTTCAGAAGGTGATATACAAGCGGCATCACACTTGGAAGTATATGAAGTAGAGACTTTATGGGTGAAATTAGGAAATTATGCAACCAGTGAAGGGGCTGTGGTAAGAATTGATATTACACAAGGAAATACAAGTAAAACTTATAATTTACAATTTACGGTAAATGGAAGTTATATTGCTATTACAGATTTTATATCAGATATAGAGAATGATAGCACATTAGGATTTAAAATAGAGGAATTTAAGATGTTACCATCTGGTGAATCATTACAAGCAAATTTCACCTGTAAAGAAATTTCAATTAAGCAAATATCTGCAACCAGTAATCCTAATATGGGAACTACACAATCACAAAATAATACAGGAAATACTAATACGACTAATAGTACATCAAATACTACAACCAGTGCTACTAATACCAGTAATAACAGTAATGTAACACAATAGAAAGGAGTCTACTATGACAAAGAAATTTCTAAAAGAATTAATCATCTCTTTGTTATTGTGTTTAGCAATTATCTTGTTGTTAGGAATTTTATTATATGAATATGTTCCTATGACCAAAACGATACCAAATCCAGTATCTTATACTACACCAGATAATGTTAAACAGGAGTTAGCAGAAACCCAAGGCGTAGATGAAAATGAAATTATTCTTACTTATGAAGTGGATGCCACAGATTTAAATAATTACAAAAGAATTCAAAATTACAAACCAGGAAAAGCAAATCCATTTTCTTCTTATCAAACTAAAGAAGAAGGACAAAATCCTTCTAATGGAACTTCTTCCAATGGAGGAAATTCTACAACAAATGAAGGAAATACTAGCAACAGTGGAACAGAAAACAATGGACAGACAACAGAAAATAATACATCAGGTGGTAAGCTTTTCCCAGATAAAGGAATTAAATAATTTAAGTTATTAACGTTATATGATATCATTCATATAAATCAATAAATTTTTATAAATCAAAAGAAAAGGAGGAAAAGAACATGATGAAAAAACAAAACGGTATTACTTTAATTGCTTTAGTAATCACAATCATCGTATTATTAATTTTAGCAGGGGTGTCTATTGCCATGTTAGCAGGAGAAGGAGGAATCCTAAACAAAGCTACTACGGCTACTGATAAAACACTTGTTGGAGAAGTAGATGAAGCTGTAAAATTAGCTGTATCTGAAATTGTAGCAAACCAATTAGATCCAACATATAAAGCACCAACTACAGAGGGAGCTTTAGATGAAAGTCAAGTAACAGTTGATGTAGTAACAAAATTAATGAAAGCTAATAATTCTAACATTGGAACAAAAATTGCAGTAACAGTAGCGAAAAAAGATGCAGCTCAAGAAGGAGAAGCACCAGTTGTTGTTACTTATACAGTAACTAAAACAAATGAAGCATTTACATGGGAAATAGACTCTAAAGGTGCACTTACACGTTCAGATAATATTTAAGTAGACAATTAAAAAATAAAAATAGCCATACGCACACAAGGTGTGTATGGCTAAAATTAAAAATAAGCAAAAGGAGAAAACATGGATCTAATACTATTTGTACTAATATTTATGATTGGAACTTTATTTGGAAGTTTTTATACCTTAGCGGTATATCGTATTCCAAAAAGACAAGACATTATCCGTACTCATTCTTATTGTCCTAATTGTGATCATAAATTAGGTTTTTTAGATTTATTTCCCATTTTTAGTTATGTATGTTTACGAGGAAAATGTAGATATTGCCAACATAAAATCAGACCAAGATATCTAATTTTAGAAATACTTTCAGGAATATTGTTTCTCATTATGGCAATTTTGATGAAACTTTCTTTAGAAACAATAACCGTTACAAAAATAGTAGAATATTGCTTTATCGTTCTTTATTTAACATTTATAATTTTAATAGCAGGAATTGATAAAGAGAATAAAAAAATAGACAAATTGGTATCTGTTTATGGAATTGTAATATCTATTATGTATATGGTATATCTATGCATAGTAGAAGAAACTAATATATATAGATATGGTATATATTTAGGATTATACATAATAATATTACTTTTAGACACAATAACATTAAGAAAATTTGCTAAAAATAGTTATACAACAGGGATTTTATTCATGATTGTTACAATGGTAAGTTTTACAGGAGAATATATTACAGCAAATGCAATTTTGTTTACGCTATTAGCGATTTTCTTATATCTTTTCTTATATAAAATAAAAGAAAGGAAAAAAAGAAAAAAAGAATCAGACAAAGAAATTAGTGATTCATTAAGTATTGGATTTTTCTTAGGATTTTTTAATGTTTTAATGTTAGTAATAGCTTTATGGATTAGTAACTACCAATAAGTAGACAAACAGAAAGGATAAGAGTAGATGAGAAATTGGAAAGAAGAAAAAGGATATACAGGAGTGGACATAGCAATATCCGTTGTGGTTTTATTCTTATTTGTATCCATTATTGCGATTCTATCTTATAATATAAATAGTGTTTCAAGAGAAATTGAATTAAAATCAGAAGCATCTGCTATTGCCGTGGAAGAAATCGAAGGATTAAAAAATGAAATAACCTTTCAGGAAATTGCGCAGAGAAGTATAAAAAATGGAAATAGTGAGTATCTTCCAACAGCAGAAGTAAATAAAAATGGAAAACAAACAGGATTTTATAAAACGGTGTTAGTAGAAGATTATGCCGATCATGCCACAGTAGAACGAGTAGAAGGATATGTTAAGAAAGTAATTGTAAAAATTCAATATCAATTCAAAGGAAAAGAACAAACAGTAGAACTTTCTACTATTATAGCAAAGGAGAAATAGTATGAAATTGGAAAAAGGCGTTACCCTTATTTCATTAACCATATATATCATTGCTATGACAATTGTGATAGCTGTTGTAGCAAGTATTAGTACATTTTTTTATGAAAATACACAAGATGCATCTGATTTCGTAGATCCACTTACAGAATATACGAACTTTAATCGTTTTTTTTCAGAGGAAGTGAATCATAACAATATAAAAATTTTAGAATTAAAAGAAAATTGGGTGGCTTTTGATAATGGTACACAATATACTTTTGTTCCAAAAAATAAGGCCATTTATCGAAATCAGGTAAAAGTATGTGCAAATGTAGAAAATTGTGTTTTTCAACAGCAGATCAAAAATGGAAAAGAACAAATAATAGTTACTGTAAAAATGGGAAAAATGCAGGAGAAAAGAATAGAGTTTACGTTAGAAAAATAGTAAATTTATGTAATTTAAGAGAAGTAAACAAAAGCACTTAAAATTATAGTATAATAGAATAAGAAAACAAAAGAAGGAGGAAGAGAAATGGACGCAAGAAAAAGACAACCCATAGGAGTGGAACTAGTAAAAAGAGGGATTGTAAAAGAAAAAGATATTGAAAATGCTTTACAATACCAAAGGGAACATCCAGATAAAAAAATGGGAGATATTTTATATCAACTAAATGTTTGTGAACCCAATACATTAATTGAAGCAATTGGAGATATCATTGGTGAAAAAGGAATTCTTCTAACAGGAGATAAAATAAAAGTAAAATTAACCGACTACTTTTCTTTAGATGTGGCACAAAAGAATAGAGTGATTCCCTTTGAAGTAGCTTCCGGAAAAATTAAAGTATGTTTTGCGAATACCGTTAATACCAAAAATATGAATACCATTAAGCTATTATTACTAAACAAAGGATTAGTAATGGACGCTTATATTACTTTTGAAAATGACATTGATCGAATTTTAAAATCACTAGAAGGAGAAGTAACAACTGATTTTGGTATGGCATCTGAAAATAATGATACTGCTATTGGGTTAGTAGATAGTATCATTAAAACAGGAATTACAAGAAGAGCTAGTGATATTCATATTGAACCAATGGCAGATCAGCTAAGAGTGAGATATCGAATCGATGGGGAATTATTTACGGCAGCTAAAATAAAAAAAGAAAAACAACAACAAATTATTGGAAGATTGAAAGCGATTTCTAATATGCACCAAGAAAAACAAGAATCACAAGATGGTAGAATTCTATTATATGAAGATTATAATATTCGTGTATCTTCTCAACCAAATGTATATGGAGAAAAATTTGTTTTAAGATTGCTAAAGAAAAATGCAAATATCAAAAATATATTTGATTTAGGATTTCCAGGAACCGAAGAGAATTTGAAGAAAAGTATTCAAAAAAAGAATAGTATTACAATTATTGCAGCACCAACAGGAGAAGGAAAGACAACAACCCTATATAGTATTATGGATTATTTAAATAGTCCAGAAATCAATATAACAACGATTGAAGATCCAGTGGAAATTAGAATTCCAGGATTAAATCAAATTGAAGTGGATGCCAAATCATCTTTTTCTGGATCTTTGAGAACGGTATTAAGACAAGATCCTGATATTGTATTAGTAGGAGAAATAAGAGATACCGAAACAGGGGAAATAGCAATTCAAGCAGGACAAACTGGACATTATGTGTTATCTACTATCCACACAATTGATAGTGTAGAAGTCATTACAAGATTAAGAAAAATGGGACTTTCTGATTATGATATCTCAAGTACATTAGCAACTGCTATTTCGCAAAGATTGGTACGAAAATTATGCCCAAAATGTAAAAAAGAAAGAAAATTCAATGAAGAAGAAAAGAAAATTATAACAGCAATTGGCGAAAAATATCATGTCAATTTTGACTTAAGTGGGACAACTTATGATGCACCAGGTTGTCGTTACTGTAATAATACAGGATATTATGATAGAATTGGAATTTTTGAAGTTTTAGACTTAACAGATGAAGTAAAAGAAGCGGTTATGAGTGGAAAATCTAGTTTGGAAATTCGTAAATTAGCATTAGAACAATCTTATAAACCACTTGTTATTGATGGTCTTGGAAAAGTAGTAAATGGCTATACGACTTTGGAAGAATTAAATAAAAAATTATTGATTTTTTAAGAGACAGAAACAAAGGAGGAAATTATGAATCTAGATCAAATATTAGAAGAAGCGATAAAACTAGATGCTTCTGATGTTCACTTAATATGTGAAAATAAACCCATGCTTAGAATTGCAAGAAAACTTGTGCCAGTACCTAATAGTAAGGTTCTAACACCAGATGATATGTCAGAATATTATGATTATTTAGTACAAGGAAATATAGATAAAGATGAAGTATTTAATAATACTAGAAAATTAGATATGTCTTATGAATATAAAGATATTCGTTTAAGAGTTAATATTTCTTTATCAGATGATGTTCCTTTATGTACCTTAAGATTGATAAAAAGTGATTTACCACCTTATGAGGCGTTAGGTGTACCAGATATTGTAAGAAGAATGACATATCAACCACAAGGATTAATTTTGGTTACTGGTAAGACAAACTCTGGTAAAAGTACAACATTAAATGCTTTGATTAATCACATTAATGAAAACCAAAATAAAAAAATCCTTACATTGGAAAATCCAGTAGAATATAAACATCATTCTAAAAAATCTTTGATTGTACAAAAAGAAATAGGGAGAGGAAGAGATAGTTTAACTTTTAGTGATGGTGTTAAAAACTCATTAAGAGAAGATTGTGATATTTTGGTAATAGGAGAGATTCGTGATAAAGTAACCATGGAAGCGGCAATTGAAATGGCAGAGTCAGGACATTTAGTGATTGGAACTCTACACACAAAGTCTTGTGCAGAGACAATTGACAGAATGATCAACTTCTATGAAGTAAGAGATCAAGCCAGTGTTAAATATTTATTGTCTGCTTTATTAAAATTAGTTGTTTCTCAAAGATTATTACCAGGCGTGAATGGCAAATTAGTATTAGTACCTGAAGTTATGGTGGTAGATAATATAGTAGCAGGAATTATACGTAAGGAAAAATTAAGTGTATCAGAAATAGAAGATGCTATTCAAAGTAATGCAGATAAAGGAAGCATCGGATTAATCAACTCTTTGGCAGAACTTTTTGTACAAGATAAAATTACATTAGATTTAGCAAAGGCTCAAATAGAAGAGAAAAATTTAGAAATTTTAAATCGAACCATTATGCAATTGAAAATTAAGCGCGATAAAAAAGATTAGGGGGTAAAGGAAAATGCCTATTTACAATTACAGGGCTATGACAAGAACAGGTGTAGTGGTAAAAAATAGAGTCGAATCTTCGAGTAGACAGAACTTGATAAAATCATTGAAAAGTAGTGATTTATTACCAATTGCAATTGAACAAGTCTCTTATCGTTCGAACAAGACACCTAAGAAGCAAAAGAAAAATGTAACAGATATACAAGAGATTATGAAAAATGTAAACACTACACAATTAGGGAATAATAGAAAAACATTAACAGCAAAAGAGAAAGTGAATTTGTATTTAGCGAAGACAGAAAAAATAACCCAAAGAGATTTGGTGGTATTTACTCAAAATTTTTATCTATTAAAAAAGGCGAATTTTAATAATATTCATGCTTTGGATACGATTATAAAAAGTACAGAAAACTTATCATTTAGAGGAATTTTAGAGGATATTTTGGCAGGAGTAGAAGCGGGAGAAAATATGTATACGACCATGGAATATTATGAAAATGTTTTTCCTTATATTTATATTAATATGATAAAAGTTGGAGAATTGTCTGGTTCCTTAACAAGTTCTTTACAACAGGCAGTAAAATATCTTGACGAAACAGAAGCTTTAAATAAGAAAATTAGATCGATTTTAGTTCCCAATATTATACAATTTGCTTTGTTACTAGTTATGTTAGTAGTAGGTACTTTGGTTGCGATTCCGGCGATTCAGGGAATATTCGATGAATTAGGAACAGAAGAGGAATTACCAGCAATTACAATTTGGTTTGCAGGTTTTGTGGATCAGGTGGTACAGTATTGGTTTATACCAACTTTATTCGTAATAGCAATCATAGCGGCAATTTTATTTTATATTAATACACCAAAAGGAAAGTATAATTTTCATTATTTTAAATATAAAATGCCTATTTTTGGAGAATTGATATTTGCTTTAGACTTTTCTCGATTTTTAAAAGCAATGCTTCTAAATATGAAAAATGGAATGAGAATACAAGATTCCATTGAAGTTAGTAAAAATGTTATTAAAAACTTTGTTATGTTATCTGTAATAGAAACTTCAATTAATAATATATTAACTGGTTCTTCCTGGATTGAACCATTTGAGAGTTCAGGTTTAGCTAAGCCAATGATAACAGAAATGTTGAAAATAGGAATGCAAACAGACTTGACAGAAATGATGGAAAAATTAGTGGAATATATGGAAATTGATATTGATAATATTATGACAAAGATTATGAAGGCATTACCACAAGTGGTATATGCAATTGTAGGTGTAGTATTGATTTTCTTTGTACTAGTTGTATTAGTACCATGTATTCAAGTTTATATGGGAAATTTCTTATTCTCAGCTTATGGAGTATAATGTGTAGTTTGGAGACGGAAATAGAGATGTTTCCAGATGTGCAATGGGGACGTTTCCTTTTTCACATTTTACAAAAATGTGAAAAAGGAAACGTCCCCATTGCACATCAAAGAAAGGAGAAAAAATGAAAATTGGAATTGATTTAGGTGGAAGCCATGTTGCGATTGGAGTAGTGGATGAAAATGGGAAAATTAGAGAAAAAATAGAGAAAAGATTTTCCGAACAAGAAAAAGAAAACATAGAAAGAGCGATTGTAGATACCATAATAGAACATAGTAATTTTTTCAAGAGAGAGTATGAAGTAGAGGAAATTGGAATTGGAATGCCAGGATGGCTAGAAGATGGAAAAATCATGTGGAGTGGAAATATAGGAGTAACGAATTTTGATTTGAAAGAAGCTTTAGAGGAATTAAAATTACCAGTCAAAATAAGAAATGATGCAAAATGTGCAGCAATGGCAGAAAAGCAATATGGGTGTTTGAAAGGTTATGGAGAGAGCTTATTTTTAACATTAGGAACAGGAATTGGTGGGGCTGTTTTTTCAAAAGGAGAATTATTAGAGACAGAGAAAAGACCAGGATATGAATTTGGTCATATGGTAATTCAAAAAGAAGGTATAATTTGTAAGTGTGGAAGAAAAGGCTGTTTTGAACGATATGCTTCCATGAAAGTTTTTAAAAATGAATTAAGAAGAGTTTTAGGATTAGATGAAACGACAAGGGGAGAAGAATTACTAGAGAAGATACGAAGAAATAGTCCAGAAAAAGAGCATTATGAGAAAATAGAAAAGGTTGTGACAGAATTTATTAATAATTTGAGTATAGGACTTGAGAATTTGATTTGGATTTTTGAACCCCAAGCTATTGGATTAGGGGGAAGCTTTGTTTATTTTGAAGATGTCCTTTTGCCAAAATTAAATCAAAAATTACAAGCATTCAATCAAGAAGATAGAGAAAGGAAAAAAATAGAAATAAAACCAGCTGTTTTAGGAAATGATGCAGGGATCATTGGTGCGGTTTTATAAGAAAAAATTTGAAAAGTTATACAATGAGAGGATAATATTAGCAGTTTTTTATAAAATGCCTGAAAATGAAAAAAAGTAAATATAATTGAAAAAATCCAAATTTTCAAAAAAATAAAAAATATAGGTTTAAAATAGATATGTCACAAGTAAATTGAAAATAAAATATT
>CASAUJ010000021.1 GCA_949118805.1 uncultured Clostridia bacterium
TAGTTTCAGGTACAGATGGAGTAGGTACCAAATTAAAGTTGGCTTTTTTAATGAATAAACATGATACCATTGGACAAGATTGTGTGGCTATGTGTGTCAATGATATTATATGTTGTGGGGCTAAACCATTATTTTTCTTAGATTATATGGCATTAGGAAAAAATGTGCCAGAAGTAGTAGCTACCATTGTAAAGGGAGTAGCAGATGGATGCAAAATGGCAGATTGTAGTTTAATTGGAGGAGAAACAGCAGAGATGCCAGGATTTTATCAATTAGGAGAATATGATTTAGCTGGATTTTCAGTAGGGGTAGTAGAAAAAGAAAAAATGATTGATAGCCAACAAATTGAAATAGGAGATCAGGTAATTGGAATTGCTTCGTCAGGGGTGCATTCGAATGGATTTTCTTTAGTAAGAAAAATTTTTGAGATCAACGAACAAAATATTCATCAATACAAAGAAGAACTAGGAATGTCTCTAGGAGAAGCTTTATTGACACCTACCAAGATCTATGTAAAACCAATTCTAAAATTATTAGAAGAAGTAACGATAAAGGGGATTTCTCATATTACTGGTGGAGGATTTTATGAAAATATGCCACGTATGCTAAGAGAAGGCGTTTCCTTAGAAATTAAAAAAGATTCGTATCCAATATTACCAATTTTTAAATTAATGCAAGAACAAGGAAAGATACCAGAAAGAGATATGTATAATACTTTTAATATGGGGATTGGAATGGCAGTAATTGTAAAAAAAGAAGACGCTTCAAAAGCAATTGAAATATTAGAAAAACAAGGGGAAAAAGCTTATATCATAGGAAAAGTAATTGAAGGGCAAAAACAAATAGAAATCCAATAAAGGGAAAGGAAGAAATTCAATGGGAGTAAAGAGAATTTATGTAAAAAAAAGAGAAGGATTTGATGGAGAAGCCAAAGAATTGTTATCAGATCTTCGTGAAAACTTAAGAATTTCAACATTAAAAAATGTAATTATTTTGAATCGATATGATATAGAAGGAATTGAGCAAGAAATATTAGAAAAGGCGAAAAATACTATTTTTTCAGAGCCACCAGTAGATGAATGTTATGAAGAACAATATCCTTTTTCAGAAAAAGATTTTATTTTCGGTATCGAATTCTTACCAGGACAATTTGATCAAAGAGCAAATGCATTAGAAGAATGTATTCAAATATTAGCAGGAGGAAATAGACCTACTGCGAAAACTGCTAAAATCTATATTTTACAAGGAGAATTGGAACCACAAGAGATAGAAAAAATTAAAAAATATATGATTAATCAAGTAGATTCAAGAGAATGCACTTTAGAAAAACCAGAAAATTTGCAACAAAAGATGGAGATACCAGAAGAAGTAGCCGTTGTCAAAGGATTTATTGAAATGACAAAAGAAGATTCTGAGAAATTTTATCAAAAATATGGATTTGCAATGGATTTTGCTGATTTGCAATTTTGTCAAAAATATTTTAAAGAAGTAGAAAAAAGAGATCCAACCATAACCGAAATGAAAATGATTGATACCTATTGGTCAGATCATTGTAGACATACTACTTTTTTAACTAAATTAGAAGTATTAGAAATCAAATGGGATTTATTACAAGAAGTTTATCAAGGTTATTTAAAAGCAAGAGACGTTGTCTATGAAAATAAAAAAGCAAAAGATATTTGTTTCATGGATTTAGCAACCATCGCTGCGAAAGAACTAAAAAAAGCAGGATATATGAAAGAATTAGATGAATCAGAAGAAATTAATGCTTGTAGTATAAAGGCAGAAATTTTAGTAGATGGAAAACCAGAAGAATATTTAATTATGTTTAAAAATGAAACACATAATCATCCAACTGAAATCGAACCATTTGGAGGAGCAGCGACCTGTTTAGGAGGGGCCATTCGTGATCCATTATCAGGAAGAGTATACGTATATCAAGCAATGCGTGTTACTGGATGTGGAGATCCAAGAAAAACAGTAGAAGAGACATTGCCCAATAAATTACCACAAAGAAAATTAACCAATGAAGCAGCAAGGGGATATAGTTCTTATGGAAATCAGATTGGTTTGGCAACAGGACAAGTAACTGAGATTTATCATGAGGGATATGTAGCAAAACGTATGGAAATAGGAGCATTAGTGGGAGCGGCTCCAAAAGAAAATGTGGTTCGTAAAAGACCTATACCAGGAGATCTTGTCATTTTATTAGGAGGAAAAACTGGTAGAGATGGATGTGGAGGAGCAACTGGTTCTTCTAAGGCACATACAAGTGAATCTTTAACAACTTGTGGAGCAGAAGTGCAAAAAGGGAATGCACCAGAAGAACGAAAAGTACAACGTTTGTTCCGAAATCCAGAGGTTACTAAAATCATCAAAAGATGTAATGATTTTGGAGCAGGAGGAGTTTCTGTTGCGATTGGAGAATTAGCAGATGGATTAGTAATCAACTTAGATAAAGTGCCAAAAAAATATGAAGGATTAGATGGAACAGAACTTGCTATTTCAGAATCGCAAGAAAGAATGGCAGTTGTAGTAGACAAACAAGATGCGGAATCATTAATCGCTTTTGCAGAAAAAGAAAATCTAGAAGCAACAATAGTAGCAGAAGTGGTGGAAGAACCAAGAGTTAAAATGTATTGGAGAGGTAATCTAATTGTTGATATTGCAAGAGAATTTTTGGATACCAATGGAGATGTTAAAAGTGCAAGTGTGATTGTGAATAAACCAGAAGAAGAAAAGTCTTATTTTACACCAAAAAAAGTAGAGGATATCAAAACAGAGTGGGAGAAAAGAATACAAGACTTAAATTGTTGTTCACAAAAAGGATTGGTAGAACGTTTCGACAGTAGCATTGGAGCGAATACAGTAGTTATGCCTTTTGGGGGGAAATATCAATTAACACCAGCACAAGGGATGGTAGCAAGAATTCCAACTTTAAAGGGATATACGGATAGTGGAACGATTATGACCTATGGATATAATCCTTATTTAGCTAGTTGGAGTCCTTTCCATGGTGCTATTTATGCTATTATTGAATCGGTTTCAAAATATGTAGCATTACGGAGGAGACTATAAAAAAGCCTATTTAACTTTGCAAGAGTATTTTGAAAAATTGAGAAATGAACCAACCAGATGGGGAAAACCATTTGCTGCTATTTTAGGAGCTTATTTGGTGCAAAAAGAATTAAAAATAGCAGCCATTGGTGGAAAAGATAGTATGTCAGGTTCTTACAATGAATTAGATGTTCCACCAACATTAGTATCTTTCTGTATAGGGGAAACAGATACGACAAAAGTTACTTCTAATGAATTTAAGAAAGTTGGTTCTAAAGTAGTATTTTTGAAAACAAAAATGGGACGAGAAGATATTTTAGATTTTGAAGATTTGAAAGAAAATTATGAAATCATTCATTCTTTCATAAAAGAAGGAAAAGTATTATCAGTAAGTAGTGTAACCCATGGAGGGATAGCAGATGTAATTACAAAAAGTAGTATGGGAAATAAAATTGGATTTCAATTTGTAAAAGAAGAGTTACCAGACTTATTTTATCCTTATTATGGTTCTTTTGTAATAGAACTTGAAGATGGGGTAGAAATGGAAAAAGCAGAAATTTTGGGAAATACCATCCAAGAAGAAAAAATTGTCGTGAAGGATACAGTAGAATTTGAATTAGATTCTTTAATCGAAATGTGGGAAAAACCATTAGAAAAAGTATTTCCAACAAAAATACCAGTAGAAAATCAAAAAGCGAAAAATATTTTAAGTGATAAAACTTGTGGAATTACTCGTAAGAACCCAATTACAAAACCACGTGTCTTTATTCCCGTATTCCCAGGTACGAACTGTGA
Source organism: uncultured Clostridia bacterium (assembly GCA_949118805.1). GTDB lineage: Bacteria > Bacillota > Clostridia > TANB77 > CAG-508 > CAG-269. Next base: position 3,853 of record CASAUJ010000021.1, read on the forward strand.
ATATGATTCAGCAAAAGCATTTGAGGATGCTGGTGCGATTGCTAATATGATAGTATTTAAGAATTTAAAACCAGAAAATATTGGAGAATCCATTGAATTGTTTGCAAAAGAAATAGAAAAAGCACAAATTATTATGATACCAGGAGGATTTAGTAGTGGAGATGAGCCAGATGGTTCAGGGAAATTCATTGGGTCAGTATTTAGACATCCAAAATTAAAAGATCTAATTCACAAGCATTTGTATGAAAAAGATGGATTGATGTTAGGTATTTGTAATGGATTTCAAGCTTTAGTAAAATTAGGATTATTACCATATGGTGAAATTAGAGAAATGGACAAAACAGCACCAACACTAACTTTTAATAAGATTGGAAGACATATGTCAAGGATGGTGCAAACAAAAGTAGTTTCCAAATTATCACCATGGTTTAGTGGGGTAGAATTAGGGGAAGAATTTACAATTCCAATTTCTCATGGAGAAGGAAGATTTATTGTATCTGAAGAATTAGAACAACAATTAATCTTAAATGGACAAATAGCAACACAATATGTAGATTTTCAAGGAAATGCAACCTATGATATTACATATAATCCAAATGGATCAATTGATGGGATTGAAGGAATTACTAGCCCAGATGGTAGAATATTAGGAAAAATGGGACATTCTGAAAGAAGTTACCATGAAATCTTGAAAAACATACCAGGTAGAAAAGATCAAAAGTTATTAGAATCTGGTGTGAATTATTATAGATAGAGGAAATAAGGAGAAAAGAAATGGAAAATAATAAATATGTTACTCCATTGTCTGGAAGATATGCGAGTCAAGAAATGAATCAGTTATGGTCAAATGATAGTAAATATTCCACTTGGAGAAAGTTGTGGGTGGCTTTAGCAGAAACAGAAAAAGAATTAGGAATTGAGATCACAGACGAACAAATCAAGGAAATGAAGGAAAATATTAATAATATTGATTACGATATTGTAAGCCAAAGAGAGAAAGAATGTAGACATGATGTAATGGCACATGTATATGAATTTGGATTGAAATGCCCAAATGCAAAACCAATCATTCATTTAGGGGCAACTTCTTGTTATGTAACAGATAATACAGATGTTATTTTAATGACACAAGCGCTACAAATGGTGAAAGAAAAATTACTAATTGTAATGGATCACTTAAAAGAATTTGCTTTCAAAAACAAAGCGATTACTTGTTTAGGATATACTCATTTTCAACCAGCACAGTTAACAACGGTAGGAAAAAGGGCTACTTTGTGGTTACAGGATTTATTAGAAGATTTAGAAGAATTAGAATTTGTACAAAGTCATATGAAACTATTAGGCTGTAAAGGAACAACAGGAACACAAGAAAGTTTTATGAAATTATTCAAAGATGAAGAAAAAGTAAAACAAATCGATGGTAAGATTGCTAAAAAAATGGGATTTGAAAAAGTATATGCAGTCTCTGGACAAACTTATACAAGAAAATTAGATGCAAGAGTGTTAAATGTTTTATCACAAATTGCACAAAGTTGTTCTAAATTTGCGAATGATATGCGATTACTACAACATGAAAAGGAATTAGAAGAACCATTTGAAAAAGGACAAATTGGTTCATCTGCTATGGCTTATAAAAGAAATCCTATGAGAAGCGAAAGAATCAATTCTTTAGCAAGACATGTGTTAACGCTAACAATTGATCCAGCGATTACAGCTTCTACTCAATGGTTAGAAAGAACATTAGATGATTCAGCCAATAAAAGAATTTGTATACCAGAAGCTTTTCTAGCAGTGGATAGTATATTAATTTTATATGCTAATATCTCAAAAAATATTGTTGTTTATCCCAATGTTATCAAAACCAATATGATGCAAGAATTGCCATTTATGGCAACAGAAGAGATTTTAATGAATGCCGTATTAAAAGGAGGAGATCGACAAGAATTACATGAGAAAATTAGAATTTACTCAATGGAAGCAGGAAAACAAGTAAAAGAACTAGGAAAACCAAATGATTTAGTCGATCGAATTGCAAACGATACCACCTTTGGACTAACCAAGGAAGAAATTATACAAGCCTTAAACCCAGATCATTTATGCGGAAGAGCATCACAACAAGTAGAGGACTTTATCGAAGAAAACGTAAAGCCTATTTTAGAAAAAAATAAAAACTTAATTACAAGCAAAGAAATAGAAGTAAAGGTATGATGATGGATGGTGTGGTTAGAGGGACGCTCTTTAAAATCCCCATTTTAGGGATTTTGGGGACACTCCTTCTAAGGGATTCGAAAAAGAATATATTATAAAGTTATAGAAAAGGAAAGAAATGATTAAAAATATAATATTTGATTTATCGGAAGTAATCATATCTGGATATCATGGAATAGAACAATTGATAGAGCAAAAATATAAAATTATGCCAAAAGAATTCAAAGAGAGAAAACAAGAAACGATTGAAATGTTTCTTGAAACAATGAGAGGTAACTTAACAGAAGAAGCGTATTGGAGGGAATTTCTAAAGGAAGTAGATTGGAAAGTTACAGTAGAAGATTTGAAAGCCACCATTCGAGAAAATCTAAATCAACCAGTAGAGGGAACTTTAGAGATAGTAAAAAGATGTAAGAAAAATTATGCATTAATTTTATTAACGGATCATGTTAGAGAATGGTTGGAATATATTGAAGAAAAAAATGAAGAGATAAAAATATTTGACAAAATAATAGCTTCCTATAAAATAGGAGCTTTGAAATCAGATCCATTTATTTTTGAAACAATATTAAAAGAGAATTTAATGATACCAGAGGAAACTATATTCATAGATGATAATCAAAAAAATATAGGAAAAGCAGAGGAAGCTGGAATCCATGGTATTTTGTTTGAAAATGCGAAACAGTTAAAAGAGGAACTAAAGGAAAAATATCATATAATTTTAGAGTGAAAAATGAAAAGGCGTGTCCCTCTAATCCCCAAAATGGTGATTTTAAAGGGCGTCCCATTAATCACTAGGAAGGAAAAAAAATGAAGAGGTGTTTATTGTTAGGTAATGGTGGACGTGAAGCGGTTTTAGCGGAACAAATTGCAAAAGGGTTGGCATTGTATGCTATTTTACCTTATGAAAATCCATCGATTATAAAACAAGTAGAAAATTCAAAGGGAAAATATTTGATAGGAAATCCGTTTGATAAAGAGTTAGTAAAGAAATTTGTAAGAGAAGAAAAAATAGAGGTTTGTGTGGTAAGTCAAGATAATTTGTTGCAAGAGGGATTAATCGATTTAGCAAGAGAACTTGGTTTGAAAACTTTTGGTCCAACTTCAAAAGGAGCAAAGGTAGAATGGAGTAAAACATATGCTTTGGAAATAGTAGAAAAGCTGGCACCTAATATGATCATAAAAAATGAAACCATTACTAATTTCGAAACATTAGAAAAAGTAATAGGACAATATGAAGAGGATAGTTTTGTTGTAAAACCAGAAGGTTTAACAGGAGGAAAAGGGGTAAAAGTAGGAGGCGTGCATTTTCACGGAAAACAAGAGGGATTTGAGTATGCTAAAAGTTGTTTAGAAACAGATGGAAGCGTAATTATACAAGATAAAGTAGAAGGAAAAGAATTCACCGTAATGGCATTGACAGATGGGAAAAATATTGTAGTAACACCAACTACCTTTGACTATCCTTATCGTTTTGATCAGGATAAAGGACCAGGAACAGGGGGAATGGGATGTTTAAGTTTTGAAAATGGTTTATTGCCTTTCTTAAAACAAGAAGATATTGACATTTGTAGTAAATTAATTCAGGATACGATTCAATATGTAAATGCAGATAATTTAGAATTTACTGGTGTTATCTATGGAGGATTTTTTAAATGTAAACAAGGTATTAAATTTATTGAATTTAATGCAAGGTTTGGAGATCCAGAAGCCATTAATGTATTAAATTCATTAGAAACACCATTTAGTGAAGTAATGGAGCATATTTGGAAACAAACTTTATCGACAGAAAATTGTAAATTTAAGAAAAATTATACTTTTACTGTTTATATTGTAAGTCCTGATTATGCCATTCAAAAAGGAGAGAGAATGGAATTTACTTTAAATACAAAAGCCATTTTAGAAAATGAAGCGAAAATTTATTTTGCAAGTACAAAACAATTATCAAATGGAAATTATGAATCAGTAGGAACTTCTAGATTGTTTGCGATTCACACCAATGGAAATACTTTAGAAGAAGCAAAGAAGAAAGCTTATCAAGCGATAAAAAATAATATCGATAGCCGTTTAGACTATCGAAAAGATATTGGAGAGATGTATGAACATTAATTAAAGTTCATGATGAATAAAACGATCTAGGACTTCAATTAATTGGATTTTTTCAGCAGCTTGTACTTTTTGAGATAAGGTTTCAGCTGTGTCAGTAGGAAGAACTTCAACCTTTGTTTGGCTAATAATATTTCCTTTATCATATTCATCATTAATAAAATGAATGGTAGCACCGCTATATTTTTCTTTAGCGGCAATGACAGCTTCATGAACATGCATCCCATGCATCCCTTTTCCTCCAAATTTGGGAAGCAAAGAAGGATGAGTATTGATGATCGTATAATTTTCAAGTAAATTAGGACCAATCATTTTTAAATAACCAGCAAGAACAATTAAGTCAATAGAATAGTTAGAAAGTACATTAGCTAGTTCTAAATCTCTTGCTTCAAATTTTTTATTTTGAAGGATATAAGTTTTTATATGATTTGCTTCTGCTCGTTTAAGGGCATAAGCATCAGGATGGTCAGAAATGACTAAATCAATTTTTGCTTCTAAACTATCGTTTTTGATATGATCAATGATGGCTTGTAAGGTAGAGCCATTACCAGAAGCAAATACAACTAAATGATACATAAGATTACCTCCTAATTAATATAAGTGTAGTTTAGCACGAAAAAAAAACAAAGTCAATAATAGGAGAGTTTGTAAAAGGAAGGATGAAAGAAATGTTTGATGAATTAAAGGAAGAATGTGGTGTATTTGGAATTTATTCAAAAGAGCCAAAAGAAGAATTAATTGGACAAGTTTGTGTGGGGTTATCAGCTTTGCAACATAGAGGAGAAGAAAGTTGTGGTGTAGCCATTAATGAAGATGGTATCATTCATTTTCATAAAGATGTAGGTTTAGTTTCTGAGGTGTTTACAAAAGAAGTGCAGGCAACGATACCACAAGGGAAGATGGCAATCGGTCATGTCCGTTATTCAACAACTGGTGTTAGTAAAAAAGAAAATGCGCAACCAATGGTAGTAAGACATAAAAAAGGAAATTTAGCAGTTGTTCATAATGGGAATTTAACCAATGCAGTGGAATTGAAAAGAGAACTAGAAGAGCAGGGAGCAATTTTTACAACAACAAGTGATACAGAAATTATTTGTCATGTAATAGTAAGGGAAAGGCTAAAAGTAGATTCCATTGAAGAAGCTGTTAAAAATACAATGAAAATTATAAAAGGTGCTTATTCTCTTTTAATTTTATCTCCACAAAAACTGATTGCAGTAAGAGATCCACAAGGTTTTAGACCTCTTTGTATGGGACATTTAGGAGAAGATATCGTATTGGCTTCTGAAAGTTGTGCTTTAGATATTATGGGAGCTACTTTTGATCGTGATATCGAACCAGGTGAAGTAGTAACAGTAGTGAATAATGAAGTGATTAGTGATAAGTTTTTACCAAACGAAAGAAAAGGAATGTGTGTGTTCGAATATATTTATTTTGCAAGACCAGATTCAACCATTGATGGGATTAATGTTCATCTTTTCCGAGAAGAAGCAGGGAGATATTTAGCAAAACAGGCACCAGTGGATGCAGATATTGTAGCAGCTGTACCAGATTCTGGAAATGATGCTGCATTAGGTTATTCCAAACAATCCAAAATTCCTTATGATATTGTATTTATTAAAAGTAAATATGTAGGAAGAACTTTCATACAAAATACACAAAGTAAAAGAAAAAAATTAGTGAATTTGAAATTGAATCCTTTAAAACATACGGTAAAAGGCAAGAAAATTGTTTTAGTAGATGATTCGATTGTAAGAGGAACCACTATTACTCGAATTATAAAGTCATTGAAAGAGGCAGGGGCATTAGAAGTACACATTCGAGTAGCTTCGCCACCATTTGTAGATGTTTGCTATTTTGGAACAGATGTAGACAAGAGAGAAAACTTGATTGCACATAATAAAACAGTGGAAGAAATTAGACAAGAAATTGGGGCTGATTCTTTAGAATATTTAAGCTTAGATAGTTTAAAAGAAATTACAAAAGATTGTCATGTAAAAGGATTTTGTGATGGCTGTTTTACAGGAAAATATCCAATTGAAGTACCAAAAAATATTGATAAAGATAAATTTGAGAAGATACAATTTTAAAAAAGGGAACTCTTTTATAAAAAGAGTTCCCTTTAAAAATTTAAAAATCTTTTCCAGTTAGAAGTTTATAAGCTTCTTTATATTTATTAACAGTTGTATGAATGACATCATCTGGAATAGGACTACCAGATTCTGGTTGATATCCAGTTGATTTAATCCAATCACGCATATATTGCTTATCAAAACTTTTTTGACTTTTGCCTACTTGGTAGTCTGATGCTGGCCAAAATCTACTAGAATCTGGAGTTAGAACTTCATCTCCAAGTACTAATTTACCATTCTCATCTGTTCCAAATTCAAATTTAGTATCTGCAATAATAACTCCTTTTGTTAAAGCATATTCTGCACATTTTGAATATATTTCAATTGTTTTGGCACGTAATTCTTCTGCTAAATCCTTTCCAATCAATTGACAAACATCTTCAAAAGAAATATTTTCATCATGTCCTTCTGCTGCTTTGGTAGTAGGCGTAAAAATTGGTTCAGGAAGTTTTTCAGATTCTTGCAATCCCTCTGGCAATTTGATTCCACAAACAGTACCATTTTCTTGATAACTTTTCCATCCAGAACCAGTAATATATCCTCTTACAATACATTCAACAGGAATCATTTTCAATTTTTTTACTAACATACTTCTTCCTTCAAACGCTTCTGTTTGAAATTCTGTTGGGAAGTCTTTAGTATCAGTTGAAATAACATGATTTGGAATAATATCTTTTGTGAAATCAAACCAAAATTTAGAAATTTGATTTAATATTTTGCCTTTATTGGGTACAAGACTTGGTAGAATATAATCAAAGGCAGAAATTCTATCAGACACAACAAGCAAGAGTTTGTCCTCTTCTACTTCATAAATTTCACGAACTTTACCACTACTAATTTTTTTCATTTCTAAAACCACCTTTATTTTTATTTTTGATCAGCTAAATAAGCTTCATATCCTAATTCTTGTAGTTTTTCATCTTTATTGGATACAGCTTCTTTTAAGGAATTTTTAAAATCTGCTAATTTTTTTCTGATTTCTTCATTGCCCACTGCTAGAATAGAAGTTGCTAAAATTCCAGCATTTTTTGCTCCATTGATAGCAACGGTTGCAACTGGAATGCCAGAAGGCATTTGGACAATGGAATATAAAGAATCTACACCACCTAAAGTTTTGGTAGAAATAGGAATTCCAATAACAGGAATAGTCGGTAGCATAGCAGCAAATACACCAGGAAGATGGGCAGCTCCACCAGCACCAGCAATTACTATTTTGACATTATTTTCTTTTAAAGTTTTTGCATATTCAGTTGCTTTTTCTGGAGTACGATGAACAGAAAGAATTTTCATTTCATATGAAATTCCCATTTGTTCTAAAAATTTTGCACAATCTTTCATAATTGGTAAATCAGAATCACTTCCCATGATAATAGATACATCAATATTTTCCATAAATTTTCATCTCCTTTACTTTCCTTATAGTATATAAACTATTTTAAATTCAAGATTTAATGGTATTATAATATAGAAATAGAAAAGAATCAATCTTTTTAAATAATTTCATAGAAGGATCAGTTTTTTTTGGCAGGAAAAGTGTAAAAAAAGTCGAAAAAAGTCGAAAACAATAAAAAAGAGAAAAAAAACAGTTCTTATTATTTATTATTTGAGATTGCAAAATAAGAATTAGAATGGTTGAATAAAAAAAGAAGTATAAAAATGTAAACATAATGTAAAATATAATTATAGGAAACATTAGGCAAGGAGATAGAGAGAAAGGAAGGAAGAAAAATATGAGAAAGCGGATAATGGTAAAAATCACGAGTACTGTATTAATTATCATAGTAGTAACATTAACAGGAAATTATAAATTGGCTAGCCAAAGCGAAGAAAGTATAAAAGTAACTGAAGGAACCAATAATAAGGAATTTGTTGATGTACAAAATTATTATTATGAGCAATTAATAGAGGAAGAAAAAAAGATTTATAAGCAGTTAGATTCTTCTAAACAAAAAATTATGAAGGGAGAAGAAATATGTGTAGCAAAGATACAAGGTGTATCTTCTGAAATATACGAAAAAGTGGATCACTACTTACAAAGATCTATATGGGCATATCGTTTAGATCATCCAATATCAACTTTGTGGTTTAATCATTATGATGGTTATATGCGCATAAAAAAGGAAACGGAAAATAGTTCCTTGATCACAGTAGAAATTATGATAACACCAGGTAAAAATGGGTATTATGATTTTGATACACAAGAAGAATTAGAGGAAGCAATAAAAGAAGTAGAACAAAAAACAAAAGATTTTGTTCAGCAATTGTCAGGGACAAATGAAGAAAAACTGCGTCATATCGTGGAATGGTTGTTACAAGGAACCATTTATGATGCAACGGCTAAAACTCCTAATATGAATACATTATTTGGTTGTATTATTCAAAAAAAATGTGTATGTGGAGGCTTGGCTTATTCTTTTAAATATCTGGCAGATCAGGCAAAAATTCCTGTAATTAGTGTAATTGGAAATTGTATAGTAGGAGAAAAACAAACAGATATTAATCATGTATGGAATATGGCATGGATAGATGGAAAATGGAAACAAATGGATATCACTAATATTTTAGAGAATGGAATAGAAACCAATCCTTTGAAGACCATATTTCAAAGTTTCTTGTATTATCCAACATTATTTCAGGTTCCTTATTCATAAGGCTTTATCATGCCTCGATTACAAAATTTGTAGTCGAGGTTTTTTTATCAGAATGTGCATTTTTCATTTCTAAAAAGGGAGTAAAGAATTTCTAGGCAAAATTATGACTTATTACCTGACAGTTTTTTGAAAATATAAAAGATTGCAAAAAAAACACCAACTTTGGTAAAACGTTGTTGCCAATAAAAACTCAATATATACACGAAAAAAGGTATTTTTTATGAATAAATTGTATAATACATAGAAGAATACGGATTCTGATTAGAAAGTACAAAAATGAAAAATAATCAATCGTTTAAAACAATGTTTGGAATAATGTGTGTAGCAATGCTATGGCTAACAATTTTAGGAACAGAATATACAAAAAAAGAAGAAAGGAAGAAAAATGATATAAAAATAAAAGGATAATATCATTATTTAATACAGGTTTAATGTATTTTAATTTATATTTTAATTCGTATGGAATTCCAAAAATCAGGTGTGATTTTTACTTTATGAAGTATGAATAATAATAAAAGAAAAAACACAATAGTGTTTATTAAGTTTGAAAACTTTTAAAACTATTGTGTATAAAACTTTTTTATATTTGTAAATTTAAAAAAATCCCTTGAATTTTATTTAGTTTTTAGTATTTTCTTGCTTTTCAAAAAAACTGTCGGGTAATAAAAAATTATGAAAACTTGTTGACACCAATTTGAAATATTGATACAATTTAAAAAGCAAAAAAGAACGATAATAAAAGATAAATAATCAACTAAAAATAGGGAATGCTAAAAAAGAAAGAAGAGAACAAAAGAGACGAGGGATGGTATGAAAATAAGTTTAAAAAATAGAAAAAAACAAGTGAATCGAGGAATCACTTTAATCGCTTTAGTGATTACGATTATTGTGTTACTGATTCTAGCAGGAGTGAGTATTGCTACTTTAACAGGAGAAGGTGGCATTTTAACGAAAGCAAAAACAGCATCAGAACAAACAGAAGAAGTTAGAATCGAGGAAGAAATCAAAATGGCGATTATGGGAAGTTGGAAACAAGATGGAAAGTTTGATGTAGAATTATTGAAAAAGGAAATAGAAAGAATCGAGGGAAAAGTAATAACAGAAGATGAGAATACCATTACTGTAGAAAAAGAAAATTATCAAGCTGTAATAGATAAAACAACGGGAAAGATTTTGGAATTTGAGAATGTAAAAGGAATAATTCCAAAAATAGAAGTTGACTTATACCAAGAAAATGGAAGTTCTTTGCTAGAAGGGGAAACTTACGAAACGATAATTTTGACGATAAAAATAATAAATAAAGCACAATTAGGAAAAATAGATGAAATTCAAGTAAAAGATGCCAGTGGAACAGAACAAACTAAAAAAGATATGGTAATGGGAGAAGGAGGAGAAGCAAGTTATCAAGTACCAGGAACGGGAACTTATACGATTACCGTAAAAGCAACAACAGATGGCGTACAAAGAACTGCTACCATACAACAGGAAATAAGAGAGATACCAGAAGCGTGGAAAATAACAACTAAAACAGATATAGAATGGTATAACTATGGAAATTATGCGAAAATAGCAGAACCAAAATTGACAGGGAAAATGAAACCGATTAAATATACTGGAGAGGAACAAAGTGGAAACAAATGGGCCAATGCGATTACCGCAGATGGAAGTATGTGGGTATGGATTCCAAGATATGCTTATAAAATAACAGAAGGATATCATTCTAATACAGCAGGAACAATAGAAATTGCATTTCTTGATTTAGACAATCACTTTTTAAATGGAGAAACTGGAACCTTAGTAACAGATCCAAGTGCTGTAACGTATACAAATAATGTCCAAGACCAATGGTTAGTGCACCCAGCTTTTACAAGCAATGCCGCAAATGGAGGAGGATTCGGAGATCCAGAAAAAGGAGTAGAAGGATTGTGGATAGGAAAGTTTGAAGCAACAGGAACTGCTACTAATTTAAGTGTAAAGCCAGGAGTAACCAGCTTAAGAGAAATGACGATTAATGCTCAGTATAAATTGGCAAAAATAAGTACTTTTGGAGAAATAGCAACGATCAATAGTCATATGGCAAAAAATAGTGAATGGGGAGCAACAGCTTATCTAGGACATAGTCAATATGGGACGAATAAAGCAAAAGTAGAACAAAATACGAGTAGCAATCTTTATACTGGAGGAAGTAACAGTAAAGCAACAATTTATACTACGAATAAAAATCAAAGTACGACTCATAATGCAACAGGAGTGTATGATATGAACGGAGGATCATGGGAATTTGTTGCCTCTTATGTCAATAATGGAAGTTCGAATTTAACAAATGGAGGAATAACACAGGGGGATCTTTGGGGAGCAAGTGATACAGAAAGAGCAACTAGTACAGCATACAAAATGGTATATGAGGGAGTTGGAACAAGTGCAACAAATTACAACACAGCACAAAAATACAAGGGAGATGGCATGTACGAAACATCAAACACATATTCTTCAGATACTGGTTCTTGGTTCGTAGCGTGCACATACTTCCCAGATTCGACGAATTCATTCTTCTATCGTAGTGGCTACTATAGTCGTAGCGACATAGGTACATTCTGTTTTATGAACTCTTCAGGTGGTAGTAGTGCAGGAGCTTCATTTCGTCCTGTTCTTGCGTTCTAGCACTTCGATACACAAAAGGATAGAATTTTTTGAAATTTGATATTTCTTCTCTTTTATTTTAATTTATGTTATAATAGAATAAGAAAAGATTTTTATAAGAAACTGATAGAAAAACGATATGAAATTTTGGAAAAAACATATATATCAGAATCATAAAATAAATATTAAAAATAACTATTGATCGAATAGTTATTTTTTTGTTATATTATTTATTTCTTTTCATAAGATGAAATAAGATATTATGAGGAGGAAACAATGAAAAAGATAAAATATATAACAATAGGAATTTTGATCATTGCTATTTTTTCTTTTAGTATAATAGCAATAAACAAAGAAGAAGTAACAACAAGTGTAAGTGCAACTGTCAGTAGTCAACAAAAAATAGGGTGGGGAATTAAAAGAAACGACAATCATGAACAACCAGATGTGGGAAGCAAAAATAAGAAAGTATTAGAAGAGAATAAGGGGATTTGTTTAGGGGATAAGGAGAAAAAAGCAATGTATTTAACGTTTGATGAAGGATATGAAGCAGGTTATACTTCTCAATTGTTAAATACATTAAAACAAAACCAAGTAAAAGCTACTTTCTTTATTACAGCTCATTACGTAAATACGCAACCTGATTTAGTAAAACAAATGATAGAAGAGGGACATATCATAGGAAATCATACAGTAAATCATAAAAGTATGCCTGATTTAACAGAAGAACAAATAAAAAAAGAAGTAATGGAACTGCATCAAGTAATTCATGAAAAATTTAATTATGAGATGAAATATATCAGACCACCAAAAGGAGAATTTAGTGAAAAAACATTACAAGTAACTAACCAATTGGGATATACAACGGTTATGTGGTCCTTTGCATATGAAGATTGGAATGAAGAAAAACAACCAAACGAAGAATCTGCTAAGAAAAAAATAGTAGATAATTTTCACAATGGAGAAATTATGCTTTTACATGGAAATTCAAAAACGAATACGAATTTATTAGATACCATCATAAAAGAAGCAAAAGGGATGGGGTACGAATTTAAATCATTGGATCAATTTGAATAGAAGTGGGGATTTTAGGGACGTTCCTTAAAATCCCCCAAATGGGGAACTAAAGGACAGTCCTTGCAAAAGGAAAAGGAAGAAGTGTCTCCTAAATCTTCAAAGAGGGGATTTTAAGGAACGTCCCTAAAATCCCTACAATTGGAAGGAGAAATAGGATGAAAAGAAAAAACAAATTAGATCGTATGTTAGAAATGCCAAAAGAGGTATATACAAATGTACCAAAAATAATTGTAACAGGCTTTGATGAAGTAATTATAGAAAATTTTAAAGGAGTCTTAGAATATGAAGAATTTTTTGTAAGAATTAATACCTATATAGGCATTATTAATATCAATGGATTTAACTTAAATTTAGAAAATATGACAAATGATGATATTAAAGTAACGGGGAAAATTGAAAGTGTAGATATGGAAAGAAACGTTGATTAAAGAAATTAGAAAGGATTAAAAAAGATGTTCATAAAAGTATGGATAAGCTATCTTATAGGATATTTAGGAATTACCATAGAAGGCTATTATATAGAAAGATTTATTAATATGTGTCGAAATCATAAAATTATGATTTGGCATTTAAAAAGGAAAAAAGAGATAGAATTAGATTTTAGGGTAAGAATGAAAGACTTTAGAGAGATTTGCAAAATTGCTAAAAAAACAAAATGCAAAGTAAAAATTAATCGTAAAAAGGGACTTCCTTTTTTAATTCATCGTTATAAAAAGAGAAAAATATTTTTTATTCTACTTCTTATAATGTTATTTCTAATTTTGTTATCCTCAAATTTTGTATGGAATGTGGATATAAGAGAAGAAAATGGACAGAAATTAGAAAATCTTGCAGAAGAAATAGAAGAAGCTGGATTAAAATGTGGAAAATGGAAACATGAAATTAATACCAAAGAGGTAATTAATAAAATTCGACTACAAAGAAAAGATATTGCATGGATGGGAATTGAATTAAAGGGAACCAATGCAATTGTTAAAATTGTAAAAGCAGACGAGAAACCAGAAATCATAGATGCAGAAGAATATTGTAATATTGTTTCTGATAAAGTAGGAATGATAACAAAGATAAATGCACAAACAGGAACTGCGAATGTAAAAGTAGGAGATACTGTAAATGTAGGAGAGACTTTAATCAATGGATGGATGGAAGGAAAATATACAGGAATTCGTTATGTACATGCAAAAGGGGAGATACAGGCAAAAGTTTGGCATACAAAATATAAAAATATTCCTTATGAAACTACGGAAAGAATAGAAACAGGGAAGTTAGAAGAAAAATATGCAATAAAATTTAATAATTTTAAAATAAATTTAGGGAAAGGGGTTTCAAAATTTGAAATTTATGATACAATAGAAACGGAAAATAAAATGAAATTATTTTCAGACTTTTATTTACCAATTTCAATTTTAAAAAATACTTACAAAGAAGTAAAAGAAGAAAGAAAAGCAGTCACAAAAGAAGAAGCTGAAAAAATAGGGATACAACAATTACAACAGGAATTGGATCAAGAAATTGAAGACAAAGAATCGATTGTAGGAAGAAATGTGAATACTTATGAAAATGGAAATAGTGTTGATGTTTATGTTACATATGAAGTTTTGGAAAGTATAGGGACCAATGAAAAAATTGTATTTTAGGAAGGAAGAGAGTTTTAAATGGAAGAAAGAAGCCTTAGAATAACAGGAGCAGACAAAACGTTTTTTAATAAAATAACAAATACTTTAACAAGAATATTGATACCAACCAAAATAGGAATTAATGGAATGTTAATTTCCATGAAAAGAAATAGTGTAATCAAATCTTTTGAAGCATATACAGAAGATAATAGTAATTATGACAAAGAGGAATTAGAAAAAAAATATGAGGCAACCTATGAAACTTATTTAGGTGCATTAGATAAATATGTAATGGACTCTATTTATAAAAAAGTAAAAAATAATACTGCTTCTGAATATGAAAAAAATGCGTTAGCAAAATATTATGAAGTTACTAGTTTAAAAGAAACCGAATATATGGAATACAAATATAGAAAGCAAAAATATTTAATGGAATTAGATTATCAAGGAATTCGAGTAGAAAATAAAGCGAAACTAGTTGAAAAATATAATAAATTTTATATTGCTAAAATGGATTCATTATACAAAGCAATTTTAAAAAATTATTCTATAAAAGTAGCAGACTATGTGAATCATTATGATTCTTCTAGAGAGTGGATCTATACAAAAATATTTCATACTTTAGAAGAATATATTCGAAATATTGTATCTTTAAAAATAGAAACCAATTATGAGGAAGGAATAAAAGAGGTAATAACCGAATACGAAAAATATGAAGCTTATGAAGTAGGGAAATTAGACACCAAAGATACAATAGAGAAAAATATGGTTTTATTAGGAATTAGTAGGAAATTATTTACACACAGTTTACCTCTTATTGTGGCAGAACAATGTTATGAAAAATTATTAAAAGATGCGAGAGTATTGGTACAAGATACGAAAATGGCTGCCAAAAGAGAAAGAGCTTATTCTATGTTAATCAATTTAATAGAAGATTATAATGTAAAATTATTATCTACTAAAGTATATTGGGATACACAAAAAGCAAAAGATGAATACAAATCTTTTTGGAATTGCTATCAAAAAATTATGAAATTAAAAGAAACAGATTTTATTGAATACGTGAAACAAAAAGAAATTTTATTTATCAAAGATGATATGAAAAAATTAAAAGAAGAAAAAATAGATTACTCAAAAATAGCAACCTATTATAAGAGAAAATTAGTTGATTATGGTGCTATGAAACAAATCAAGAATCAGTTTAAATCAGAGGGAAAATACATAAAAGTTAAGGAAGTTGCCTAATATGTACGAAGTAATATACCAAGAAATAGAAGAAAAAAAAGAATATGAAGCAATCATAGAGAAAGTACTAGTTAAATGTTTTGAGGAGGAAGGATTAGAAAATTCAAAATTATCGATTACAATTACTTTAACGACTCCCAAAAACATACAAGAAATCAATCAAAAGTATAGAGGGATTGACAAAGAAACAGATGTACTTTCTTTTCCTATGTTTGAAAAAGAAGAACTCGAGAAAAAAATACAAGAGAGAGACTTTTTCTATGAAGACATCTTAGGAGATATTATTGTTTCCATAGAAAAAGTGCAAGAACAGGCAAAAGAATATGGACATAGTTTTGAACGAGAATTAAGTTATATGATTGTTCATGGATTTTATCATCTAATGGGATATGATCATATAAAAGATGAGGACAAGAATAAAATGAGACCAAAAGAAGAGAAGATTTTGACAGACTTAAAAATAAATCGAGTGAAAAAGGAGGTTGAATAAATGAGTCAGAAGAAAAGAAAAAATGGAACAAAAGTGTGGATTGCTATTTTAGTTTTTTTAGTGATTGGAGCAGGAGGTGTATTGGGTTATAAAATTATTAAGGATAAAGAAAATGCAGAAACATCCGTAGAAGAAGGACAAGATAATGAACGAATAATAGCTGTTATAGAAGAAAAAAAAGTACAAATTTTTCAAGGAAATGAGCGCCCTATTGCCGTTATGATTGATAATCACAAAGACGCTTGGCCACAAGCAGGATTACAAAAAGCTTATATGGTATATGAAATTATCGTAGAAGGTGGAGAAACAAGATTAATGGCATTGTTTAAGGGAAGTGAGGTTGAAAAGATAGGACCAGTAAGAAGTGCAAGACATTACTTTATTGATTATGCCATGGAAAATGATGCTATTTATGCTCATTTTGGAGAAAGTCCACAAGCAAAAAGTGATTTAAAAAAATTTAGTATTGATGAAATTAATGGGATTGTAGAAGATGGAACTACATTTAGAAGAGTAAAAGACAAATTAGCACCTCATAATGCAGTAACAAGTACAGCTAAATTAATAGAATCTGCTAAAAATAAAAGATATAAAATGACTTCTAATCAAGAAAGTGTGTTGAATTATGTAACAGAGGAAGTGAAATTAGAAGAAGGACAAGAGGCAACAACAGTAACAATTCCACACTCACAATTGCAAACTGTAAAATATGTATATGACACAGAAAATAAAGTTTATGCAAGATATGCCAGAGGAAAAGCACAAATTGATTGGGATAATAATGAGCCAGTGACAACCAAAAATATCATCTTAACTTTTTGTGATAATTATACTTTAACTGATCCAGAAAACAAAGGAAGACAAGGATTAAAAAACATAGGAACTTTTGATGGTTATTATATTACAAATGGAAAAGCAATCAAAATAAAATGTATTAAAGAGGCAAGAGAGCAACAAACTATTTATCAAGATTTAGAAGGAAATGAAATCAAAATAAATGATGGAAATACTTTTGTTAATATTTGTCCAATTGATAGCAATGTAACAATTGAAGGGGATACGAGGGACGTTCCTTAAAATCCCCAAAATAAGGACGAAGGGGACAGTCCTTAAAATAAATAAAAGGGGTGGCACTTAAATCCTCAAAATAGGGATTTTAAGGAACGTCCCTCAAATCCACAAGGAGGTAAGAAATGAATATTTATGATACAGCAAATCAGTTAGCACAAGAAATTAAACAGTCTGAAGAATATAAAAATTATAAAATGGCAAAAGAGGCTTTAAATTTGAATACAAGTTTAAAAGAAAAAATGGCTCAGTTTGAACAAAAACGATATGAAACTCAATTGGTGGTTATGCAGACAGGAAAGCAGGATGAAAAGAAATTTAAAGAGATGCAAGATTTATATGCGGAATTAGTAGAGATAGAGGAAGCAAAAAGATTTTTCGAGGCAGAAACAAAGTTTAACATTGTAATTGCAGATGTGAATAAGATAATTGGAGAAGCGATTCGAGATGTGATACAATGATGGATTGGATGGTAAAGGTTGATGCATTAATATTTCAAACTAGAAAGGAAATATTAAGATATTAACCTCTTTTATTTTGTAAATAGTGATAGGAGTGAGAATTAGAAATGGAATGGATCATACTAGGAGGAATTACATTATTGGCAATTATTATTTTGAAATATATTTTTGATTATAAAATAAGAGAACTAAAACAAATGGGAGAAAATAAAGAATTGGATCATTTAGCGGATGGATATCCCAATAATTTAGAAATGTGTCAAGAATATTTAAAAAAATTGAAAAATGAAAAAGTAGAAATAGAGGAAAATAAGGAAGCAAAAGCTAGTTTGTATATTGCTATTACCAATAAAATTTTGATAGCTAATATTCAAAAAAGTTATACAAGAATACAAACCATTGCACATGAATGTTTACATTCAATTCAAAGTAGAAAAATATTATTGTTTAATTTTATTTTTTCGAACATTTACCTATTATATTTTCTAATAACCTGTGTTTTATTTCTTTTAAAAGCAATACAACCATATAAAATGATGTTTTTAATTATTTTTCTAATTTTAAGTATGATTTATTATATGGTGAGGATATTTTTAGAAAATGATGCAATGATAAAAGCGAGATATTTAGCAAAAGAATATCTGGAAGAAAAAAAATTATCATCAAAGGAAGAAATACAAGCATTGGTGGCAGGGTTTGATCAGATAAATGCAGTAGGAGTAAAGTGTATGAATTATCATTTTTTTATGGAGATCATGATAAAGTTTTTGATTTTAATTTTATTATGTTTCTTGTTTTAAGAAAGAAAAGAGGAATACGAAAGTAATCCTCTTTTTATGAATTAGAAGAATTTCTAGAAGAATCTTCTAATAAAAGATTCAACATTTGAGGGTAAATAGTAGTAGCATTTTGTTTCCAATTATCTACAATACGTTTTGCACGATCACGTGATCCCGCAAATGTTTTAACTTCAAAAATAGTTTCATTGTTTTCTACAATCTTACATTTTATGATATATTCATTTTCGCTTTTAGGAGTAAATTCAGCAACCACAGAAGAAGCTTCTTCAATGGAAGGAAATTCTTTGGCAAAAATGTGATCTGCTTTTAATTTCATAATTCCAGGTAATACATCTTTGGTAAGAGAATAAGCATTCTTTCCTTCAGAAGTAATTCGAATAACAGATTCTTCTTCTTTTGTATAAGTACCTACTAAATTGGAATCTATTAAATCGGTCAAAACTTGTTTAAAATAAAAATAATTTACATTGTTGATAGAGGTAATAATTTGAAATAAATTATCTTGTCTAATTTCTCCTTTGATAAGATTTAATAGATATAAGATTAATACCTTATTTTCAGCCAAAGTAGTAGTATTATCAGAATTTGAATTCATATTCTATGACACTCCTCACTTTGTTTTCTTTTCCTTTTCTGGATTATATCATAAATAAATGAAAAAGTAAAATGGAATGTTGTAAAAGATGGAAAGAGTGGTATAATAACAAGGAGAGAAAAATACAATAAGCTTAAAAAAGAGGCTGAAAAATGTGCTTAGGAAAGGAGCGGAGAAAATGAAAAAAGGAAAAGTTGTTTTAGTAGGAACTGGATTTGTGGGAATGAGCATGGCTTATTCGATGTTAAATAGAGGAGGAATAGAAGAACTTGTTTTAATTGATTTAGATCAAGAAAAAACAAAAGGGGAAGAAATGGATTTATCTCATGGATTACCCTATGCACCACAAAAAATGGTAATTAAAGCAGGAGACTACAAGGATTGTAAAGATGCTCAAATTGTAGTGATAACAGCAGGCGTAGCGCAAAAGCAAGGAGGACAAACAAGACTAGAATTAGCGGAGGTCAATGCAAAAATTATGAAACAAATTACCAATTCTATTATGAAAAGTGGATTTGATGGAATTATTGTAGTAGCAAGTAATCCAGTTGATTTAATGGCATATGTTGTTTGGAAAACATCTGGATTACCAAAAAATAAAGTGATTGGTTCAGGAACCGTTTTAGATACGGCGAGGCTTCGTTATTTAATGGCTGATTATTTAAAAGTATCAAGTAAAAACATACATGCTTATATTATGGGAGAACATGGGGATTCTTCTTTTGTTCCTTGGGATCATGCTTATGTAGGATGTAAGAGAATAAAAGATGTTATGAGAGATGGGAAACATCCAATGGAAGATTTAAAGAAAATCCATGAAGGAGTAGTAAGAGCTGCTTATGAAATTATTGAGAAGAAAAAAGCAACTTATTATGGCATTGGTATGGCATTAAATCGATTGATAAGAGCGATTTTAG
This sequence comes from uncultured Clostridia bacterium, assembly GCA_949118805.1. GTDB lineage: Bacteria > Bacillota > Clostridia > TANB77 > CAG-508 > CAG-269. The sequence continues at coordinate 23,859 of CASAUJ010000021.1, forward strand.
ATGATGAAAATTCGATTTTAACAGTATCTACTTATTTAGAAAATCAATATGGACAAAATGATGTTTACATTGGTGTGCCTGCTATTATCAATCACAATGGAGTAAGAGAATTAATAGAGTTAGATTTAAAGGAAGAAGAACAGCAGAAATTAAAGGATAGTTGTCGATTAATGAAAGAGATGAGACAACAAGCCATTCATCATATTTGGGAGGAATAATCACAAAGTTATTGACAGGATATGGTGGGATTGATACAATAGGAGCAAGTTAAGAAGAATAGGAGATCATGCAAATGATAAAAAATGATAAAATAGAAGGAATTACTCTAGTATCTTTAGCAATTACTGTAATTGTACTAGTTATATTAGTATCAGTAGGAACTTATAGTGGAATAAATGTAATGCAATCTGCTAAATTAACAGCATTTACAACAGAATTGAAGATCATGCAAACACAAGTAAATGATATTTATGAAAATTACGATGGGCAAAAACAATATGGAGAAGTAATAGAAGGGGTTCATAAAACTCGTGCTGATGAAGTGTTTGGAGAATTAGCCAAAGATCCTAATAGTAAGATAAAAAATGAAGAAGGATATACTTATTGGAGCAAAGATTATATAAAAAATGAATTAAAAATAGAAGGGGTAGAGCAGAGTTTTTTTGTCCATCTTGCGAAAAGACAAATTGTAAGTTATACAGGGTTTAAATATGAAGGAAAAACTTATTATACATTACAACAATTACCAAGTGGGTTATATAATGTAGAATATCAGGAAAATAATGTTGCTCAACCAAATTTCGATTTAAAAGTGGAAGTGGTTGGGGAGCAAAAATGGAAAATATCCATTGTGAACATTCAATATGAGGGGTATATTGACAAATGGCAGGTGGAATATCGTCTAGAAGGAGAAACTCATGGAAAATTAAGTGAAGATTTGAGTTTTGTAGTAAATACAACTGGAAATTATGAAGTTCAAATTAAGAATGGTTCTGTGATATCAAATGTAAAAATAGCTTCTGTTAAAATAGATACCATAGAAAGTGCTATAAAATTGGGAACCGTATTCGATGAGAACAAGACAACAACACTGCTTGATTCTTATGGAAATGAAGTAAAAATACCAGAAGGTTTTAAAATTGCAACTGATTCAGCAACTGATGTAACAGGAGGAATTGTAATTGAAGATGTTAGTCATGGAGAAACAGCAGGAAGTCAGTTTGTATGGATTCCAATAGGGGATGTATATACTGCCCAAGAGCATACAGAAGAAACGACAAAGAGAATAGAATTGAACCGATATACTTTTGATGAAAATGGAAAAGAAACAGCACAAAATGATAAAGTAGTAGAAAATTATTATCAAGAATTAGCAACATCGGATAAAGGAAATTCAACAGCAAAAAATATAGAAGCATTTAGAACAAGTGTTAACACAAATGGAGGATATTATATAGGAAGATATGAAGCAAGAGTAAAAGGGGATAAGAGAATAGATGAAACAGATGATGCTGAATTAGGACAGATAACGGTAAGATCAAGTGACTATGTGTATAATTGGGTGACACAGCCACAGGCAGCAGAGGTAAGTCAAAGAATGTATAACCAACAATCTTATTCTTTTACAAGTGATTTAATGAATAGTTATGCATGGGATACATCTATCATATTTTTGCAAATGTTCGATAACCGAGAGGACAGAACAATATCATATTCCATACAAAATAGTTTAAAGACAGAAAGTTTAGCTGAAAAAGGAACCAATGACTTGACAGAGATAGCTAAGCAGGACAAAATTTGTAACATATGGGATATGGCAAGTAATGGTGTGGAATGGACGACAGAGACTAGTAGTCATGCAAGCGAGTGTTGTAGCACTAGAGGAGGATACTACAATTATAGTGGCTATTATACGAGTAGTCGTAACCTTTCTGATGAAGTTTATGTGTATGACTATACTTGCTTCCGTCCAGTGCTTTATTTTAAGTAGAAAAGAACTTGGTGAATACGGCAATCTTATAGACATAAATTAAAAATTAATTTTATAAAATGGAAAAAATCGTAGTTAAAATAAAAGCAAACTACGATTTTAGTGTATATATCAGTAAGGAGAGAGACTAAGCTTTGTAGCAAAGTAATTTTATTTAGGATATCTATGTTTTCGTGAGGAAAGAAAGGCATAGTCCATTAGGAATCGTTAAAAATGAGTCTAGATTTTTCCTATAATATAGTCTAACTACACTTTATTGCATTAATTTTCTCATTTTGATCAAAGAATAAATGATAAATATTACAAATTTGTAAAAATATAGGTTTAAAATAGATATGTCACAAGAAAATTGAAAATAAAATATTGAAAAG
>CASAUJ010000022.1 GCA_949118805.1 uncultured Clostridia bacterium
TAATGAAGTACCATTAAAAGGATATTGGATTTCAAAATATCAATTAAGTAACTAAGATAAAAAACATTTCAATTAGTCAAACGATTAATAGAAATGTTTTTTTATCTTATTTATTTTCTAACAAAGAACCAATAACGAATCCGTAAAATACAAGATAAAATTCCAATAAAAATATCAAGGAAAGAAGAAAATGGTGGAAAAAGTACAAAAATGGATCCTATGGTAAAGCCGATAATGGCATAAAAAGTAGGAACATAAAAGTGATCTAATAGAAATTTTGTTAGTTTCATAAAGAAAAAACTACCCAAAACAGCACCAATAAAAATGGGAATTAGAATAGGAAGATAAAGATTAGACACAGAAGAAAGATAAATAGGATAAATTCCTAATAACATTAAAATAATGGTACTACTAACACCAGGGACTACAATGCCAATAGACATGAAAAATCCACATAAAACGAGATAGAAAAAATGAATGTTTTCAGATAAAGTTGGAGTAGATAGTGTATTTTCTAAGAAGATACAAAAAATACCTAATAGAAAAGCAAGGAAAAAGAAAATCCAAGATAGAGATTTTGTAACTTGTTTAGTATTTACTTCTTTGAACAAAGCAGGAAGAGTTCCTAAAATAAGTCCAATAAACATAGATTTTGTTTGGATAGGAAATTGATAAAAAAAATAATTCAAAAGATTGCCAACTAAAATTACACCAAATCCTATTCCTAGTAAGATAGGAAAGAGAAATTTTGTATTTTTTTTGATATCATCAAAAAAATTTAAGATACTATCTAATAATTTTTCATAAATTCCAAAAATAACACAAAATACACCACTACTAATACCAGGAAGAATAGCACCACTTCCAATGGCGATACCTTTTAAATAATTAGATAAAAATTTCATAAAACAATATACACCTCTCTCTTGTTATTGTATGAGAGAGAAATTGGAAAATGAAAAAATAATTAGATTATCTTTGTACTGACCTTTCAGTCTAATCGTTTTTTATCAAATTTATGATATAAATGAGAAGAAGAAAAAACAAACGAGGAGAGAAATATGAGTGAAAGACTATATGATTATATGAAAATTAGAGATTTAAAAGATATGTTAAAAAAGTCAGGAGAAAAATATGGAAAACAAATTGCTTATCAAATAAAAATAGAAGAGGAACATTATCAAAATATAACCCATGAAGAAGTAAGGAAAAGAATTGATGCATTAGGAACAGCATTAATGGATATTGGATTAAAAGGAAAAAGGATAGCCGTTATTGGAGAAAATCGATGGGAATGGGAAGTAGCTTATTTATCAATTGTATGTGGAACAGGAATAGTCGTTCCACTAGACAAATCTTTACCAGAAAATGAACTAAAAAATTTAATTGAACGTTCCGAGGTTGAGGCTATTTTCTATACACAGAAATATGAAACCATATTAGAAGAAGCAAAAAAAGAAGGGGTTGGAAAATTAAAGCATTTGATTTCTATGGATAGAGAACAACATGGAAATGGTATTTATGCAGAAAAAGAATTAATGCAGAAGGGAAAGCAATTGCTTGAGCAAGGGAATAGAGAATTTGTAGAAGCAAAGATTGATCCTGAAAAAATGAGTATTTTATTATTTACGTCAGGAACCACATCAGCATCTAAGATTGTAGCATTGTCTCATAAAAATTTATGTAGTAATTTGACAGATATTGCTTCTGTTCTTGATGTAAATGAACAAGATGTATTTTTATCTTTTTTGCCATTGCATCATGTGTTTGAATGTACAGTTGGATTCTTATTTGCTTTATATAAAGGGGCAAAAACTGTTTTTTGTGATGGGATAAGACATATTCCAGAAAATATGAAAGAGTATAAAGTTACAGTTATGGCATCTGTTCCAGCTATTTATGAAAGAATTTTCAAAATGATTCAGCATCAATTAGAGAAACAGGGAAGGTTGGAAGAAATTTTACAAAAAGAGGAACAATATCGTAATAGTAGCATGGAAGAGAAAAAACAAGTTTTTCAGGAAATCCATGACATGATAGGAGGAAAGGTAAAACTACTAATCAGTGGAGCTGCAAGTTTGGAAACGGGAATTGAAGAAAAATATAGATTGTTAGGTTTTCATTTAGTACAAGGATATGGTTTGACAGAGACGTCACCAGTAGTTGCGATCGGAACAAAAAAATATTATAAAGTAGGATCGATTGGAAAAACAGTTCCAAGTGTAAAAGCAGAAGTGATCAATCAAAATCCAGAAGGAATAGGAGAGTTAATTGTACAAGGACCAAATGTTATGATGGAATACTATGGAAATCGAGTAGAAACAAAAAAAGTATTAGTAGATGGTTGGTTTCATACAGGTGATTTAGCTCGAATGGATGAAGAAGGGTATATTTTCATTTGTGGAAGAAAGAAAAATGTAATTGTATTGAAAAATGGAAAAAATATTTTTCCAGAAGAAATGGAAAATTTGATCAATCGTTTAGAAGGAGTAGAAGAGTCATTTGTCTATGGAAAACAAATGTCAGAGGATAAAAATGATATCAAAATATTTGCTAAATTAGTATACAATCAAGAAGTGGTAGAAAATACATACAAGGTAAAAGGAGAAGAAGCCATTTATCAAGTGTTAAATGAGAAGATAAGAGAAATTAATAGAACAATGCCACATTATAAAGCAATTAAAGGGATTTTATTGACAGAAGAGCCATTGATTAAAACAACAACTAATAAAATAAAAAGACAAGATAATTTAGAACAAATTAGAAAAGAGGAAATAAATGCAATTAGAAGGACTAGAGACTGAATTTCTAGGAAGGCATATAGTTTATAAACAGGAGATAGATTCGACACAATTGGAAGCATGGAGACAAGTAGAAAAAAAACAAATTCAAAATGGAACGATTATTTTAGCTGAAATTCAAACAGAAGGAAAAGGAACACATGGAAGAAAGTGGTATACAGATGAAAAAAATAATATTGCTTTTTCTTTTTTCTTGCAAATGAATTGTGAAATTAGAAAATTAGAGGGAATAACAATTGAAATAGCGGAGACATTAGTTGAGATTCTAGAAAGATTGTATCACATTTCTTTATCAATAAAATTTCCTAATGATCTAGTTTTTCAAGGAAAAAAGATAGGAGGTATTTTAACCGAAACAAAAGTAAAAGGAGAAAGGGTAGAAAGTATTGTTGTTGGTATTCGGAATGAATACTAGGCAAAAGCAATTTCAAGAAGAAGTAAGAGAGACAGCCACTTCAATCCAAAAGGAGTTTGGAATTGAAATTGATAGAAATGAAGTAATAAAAGAGTTTTGTAATCAAATGGAAAACAAATTAAGAAAAAGAATGGGAGAATTTTAAAATGAAATTAGGTTTTTTATTTCCAGGTCAAGGTTCCCAAAGTATAGGAATGGGAAAAGATTTATATGAGAAATATGAAATAGTTAGAAAAATGTATGAAAAAGTAAAAACATTAACAAATGTTGATGTGGCTGAAATTTCATTTACAGGAGAAGAAGAAATATTAAATGAAACAAAAAATACACAATTAGCTGTTTTAACAATGAGTTTAGGGATTTTAGAAGTATTAAAACAAGCTAATATTAAAGCAGAAGTAGTAAGTGGACTAAGTTTAGGAGAATATACAGGACTAATTTATGGAGAAGCAATAGGGCTAGAAGAGGGGATAAAACTTGTCCAAAAAAGAGGACAGTATATGCAAGAATTGGTGCCAGAAGGAGAATGGTTAATGGCAGCAATTATGGGAATGAATGAAGAACAAGTGCAAGAAGTTTGTCAAAAAGTAACCAATGGATTTGTGATTCCAGTGAATTTTAATACCACTGGACAAATTGTAATCTCAGGAGAAAAAGAAGCAGTACAGCAGGCAGCTTTTATAGCAAAAGAAAAAGGGGCAAAAAAAGTAAGAGAATTAAAGACAGCGGGACCATTTCATACAAAAAAATTAGAAGAGGCAGCAAAAGCATTTAGAAAAGAATTGGAGCAAGTTACTTTCTGTTCTTTAAAAGTACCAGTTGTTAAAAATTTAAATGGATCTTTCTATGAAAAAGAAGATAATATGAAAGAAATATTGGCAGAACATATGATTCATCCAGTTCAATTTTCAAAAGGTTTAGAAACGATGTTAGCAATGGGAGTAGATACTTTCATAGAGATTGGACCAGGAAAAACTTTATCTGGCTTTGTAAAAAGATTAGAAAAAGAAAGAGAAGTTAGTATTTTGAACATTAATAATGTAGAGACATTAGAAAATGTGATAGGAGGATTAAAAAATGAGTAAAGTAGCATTTATTACAGGGGCGACAAGAGGAATTGGAAAACAAATAGCCATTACATTGGCTAAACAGGGATATCAAATTGCTTTAAATTACCGTAAAGAAAATGAAGAATTAGAAAAGGTCAAAAAGGAGATAGAAGAAAATGAGGTAGAATGTTTTACTGTTAAAGGAGATGTATCTATTTTTGAAGATTGTGAAAAAATGGTAAAACAAATCTTAGAAAAATTCGAAAAAATTGATGTGTTAGTAAATAATGCAGGAATTACAAAAGATATGTTATTAATGCGAATGAAACAAGAAGATTTTGAACAGGTAATTGATGTTAATTTAGTAGGAACTTTTAATGTTACGAAAAATGTGATGAATCATATGTTGAAAGCACGAAGCGGAAAAATTATTAATATTTCATCTGTGGTTGGAGTAATAGGGAATGCAGGACAAACTAATTATGCTGCTTCAAAAGCTGGAATTATTGGTTTTACTAAAAGTTTAGCAAAAGAAGTAGCTTCTAGAGGAATTTTAGTCAATGCAGTAGCTCCTGGTTTTATTGAAACAAGTATGACAGAAATTTTAAAAGAAGAAATAAAGGAGGAAATTACAAAAAATATACCATTAAAGAGAATTGGAACATCTCAAGAAGTAGCAAATGTAGTAAAATTTTTGGCTTCAGAGGATAGTTCTTACATAACAGGGCAAGTCATACAAGTAGACGGTGGTATGGCATAGGGATAAAAGGGACGTTCCTTAAAATCCCCAAAAAGGGGATATAGGGGACACTCTTTAAAAGTTTATAAAGGTTAGGAATTGAAAGGAGTGTCCCTTAAATCCTCGAAAGGGGGATTTTAAGGAACGTCCCTTTTATCTCCTTTCCTAAGAAAGGAAGAAGAAATGGAAAGAAGAGTTGTAATTACAGGAATTGGAATGATTACACCAATTGGAAAAAACGGAGAAGAAAGTTGGAATGGGATAAAAGAGAAAAAATGTGGTATAGATAGGATAACGTTATTTGATACGACAAATTATAAAACTACATTAGCTGCGGAGGTAAAGGATTATGATCCTTTACAATATTTTGATCAAAAACAGGTTAAAAGATTAGATCGTAGTTCACAGTTTGCTTTGATTGCTGCAAGAGAAGCTTTTCAAGATAGTGGAATTACAAATGAAAATACGGATTTAGAGAGAGTTGGTGTATTTGTAAGTTCTGGAATAGGGGGATTTAATACAATTCAAGAACAATGTGAAGTGAATTGCCTCAAAGGAAATCATCGAGTATCTCCAATGTTCATTCCTATGTCAATTGCTAATATGGCAGCAGGAAATGTAGCAATTGATTTAGGGGTAAAGGGAGAGTCTATTTCTATTGTAACAGCATGTGCTTCTGCTACTCATGCCATAGGAGAAGCCTATAAAACAATTCGATATGGATCAGAAGATGCTATTTTAGCAGGTGGAACAGAAGCTGCAATTTGTAGGGCAGGAATAGCTGGATTTGAAAATATGAAAGCTTTATCGTATGCAACAGATAAAAATCGAGCTAGCATTCCTTTTGATAAAGAAAGAAATGGATTTGTTATGGGAGAAGGAGCAGGAATTCTTGTATTAGAAGAATTAGAACATGCTAAAAAAAGAGGAGCAAAGATTTATGCAGAAGTAATTGGATATGGAGCTACATCAGATGCTTACCACATTACTTCTCCAGCACCAGAAGGAGAAGGGGGAGCAAGAGCAATGAAAAGGGCAATAGAAGAAGCTCAAATAAAACCAGAAGAGATTGATTATATTAATGCTCATGGAACATCAACTAGTTTAAATGATTCTTGTGAAACACAGGCAATTAAAACAGCATTAGGAGAAGCCAGTAAAAAAGTAATGGTAAGTTCAACCAAGGGAAATATTGGACATTTGCTAGGAGCAGCAGGAGGAGTAGAAGCAATTTTTTGTTGTAAGGCAATTGAAGAGCAAATAGTTCCACCAACGATTCATTACCAAGAAAAGGATGAGGCTTGTGATCTGGATATTGTACCAAATGAAATAAGGAAAGCAAGTTTAAATGTTGTCATGTCAAATTCATTAGGATTTGGTGGGCATAATAGTAGCATTATATTCAAAAAGTTTGAAGGATAAAAGGAAGGGAAAATTATGGAATATGAAAAAATCAAACAATTAATGGAAGATATGGGGAATTCAAAATTAACAGAGATTGCAATTGATTTTCCAGATGGTACTAAAATTAGTATGAAAAAAGAAGAAAAACAGGTTATGATTGAAAAATTGTCAACAGAAGTAGAAGAAAAAGTGGATTCTTTGAAAGAAATACTAGAACTAGAAGAGAAAGAGTCAGAAAGAAAGAGGGAAAAAGGAAATATTGTAAAATCTCCTATGGTGGGAACTTTTTATGCGAAACCTTCTCCTAATAGTGATGCTTATGTAACCATTGGTAAAAAAGTGAAAAAAGGAGATGTTCTTTGTATTATCGAAGCTATGAAATTAATGAATGAAATTGAGTCTGAATTTGATGGAGAAGTTGTAGAGATCTTAGTAAAAGATGGAGAAGCAGTAGAATATGGAAAGCCATTGTTTGTCATAGAATAGAAGATTGAAAAAGAGTGATCAAAAAAAGCAAAGCCAGCGTTTATATAGAAAAACGCCGGCTGGGGGATGCTTTACCACTTTACGATTGTGAGATTCTTTCCAAGATTCAATATCGGAATATCAAAGATTTGAATTTGGCTCTTCTCGATATGAAACACTCTATGGAGAGTTTCCCAAATTGCTAACTCTGATACATCCATATTGAAAAGTCCAAACATATTGGGCAGCTCTTCAATACTAGGATGTTTTTGGAAAAAAACTTCCATGGCATCTATCAGAGAGATGCATTCACGAGCTGTTTTGAAAGGTTTTACAGCATAAATAACTGTATCCCGGAATGAATCTGCCTTTTCTTTGGTAAGCACTAAGTTGAGTTCTTTCTTCATGATGAATCCTCCCATTAAAATTATTATATTAAATTAATTATACCACAGATTACATAAAAAATCAAAAAAAGGAGAAAAGAAATGTTAAATAAAGAAGAAATTAAAAAAATCATACCACAAAGAGAACCATTTCTTATGATTGACGAAGTAGAAGAGTATCAGCCAGGAGAAAAGGCAACTGCTTATAAAAATGTAAAAGAAGAAGAATGGTATTTTCAAGGGCATTTTCCAGGAAATCCTATCATGCCAGGGGTATTGATTACAGAAAGTCTAGCCCAAACAGGAGCTGTTGCAATTCTTAGTCTAGAAGAAAATAAAGGAAAAAATGCACTATTTGGAGGAATAGACAAAATGAAATTTAAAAAGATGGTAGTTCCTGGTGACAAATTAAAATTAGAAGTAAAAATTATCAAGCAAAAAGGACCAATTGGAATAGGAGAAGCAATTGCAACAGTAGAAGACAAAATAGTAGCAAAAGGAGAATTAACATTTGCAGTTGTATAAAATTTGGATAAAATGGGACTGTCCCAGTTTATCCAAAAATGGATATGATGTGCCTGTCCCACTTTAGCCATAGCAAAAGGAGAGAAAGAGAATGAATAAGATTTTAATTGCGAATCGTGGAGAAATAGCGGTTCGAATTATAAGAGCTTGTAAGGAAATGAATATAAAAACAGTAGCTGTATATTCAGAAATGGATAAGGATGCTATGCATACTCATTTAGCAGATGAGGCTGTTTGCATTGGACCTGCTAGTGCAGGAAAGAGTTATTTAAATATAAAAAATATAATAGAAGTAGCTAATATTACAGGAGCAGATAGTATTCATCCTGGTTTTGGATTTTTGTCAGAAAGTAGTCAATTTGCTAAAATATGCGAGGAATCGAATATTAAATTTATTGGACCATCTTATCAGGTGATTGAAAAGATGGGAAATAAATCGAATGCAAAAGCGTTAATGAAAGCAGCAGGGGTACCAGTAATACAAGGTTCAGAGGGAAGTGTAAAAGGATTAAAAGATGCTACTAAAATAGCCAATAAAATAGGCTATCCAATTATGCTAAAAGCGGCAGCAGGGGGCGGACGGAAAAGGAATTCGTATTGTGAATGCAGAGGAGGAACTAGAGACTAGTTATAATTTAGTAAAACAAGAAGCAAAGCTTTCTTTTAATGATGATGAAATTTATATTGAAAAATTTATTCGAAATCCTCGTCATGTTGAAATTCAAATTTTGGCAGATGAACATGGAAATGTAATACATTTGGGGGAAAGAGATTGTTCAATTCAGCGTAAAAATCAAAAAATAATAGAAGAAACTCCTTCAACAGCAATTGATGACAAGTTAAGAAATAAAATGGGAGAAGCAGCTGTAAAAGCAGCAAAAATTGCTGGATATACAAGTTGTGGAACCATTGAATTTTTAGTAGATAATGAAAAGAATTTTTATTTTATGGAAATGAATACAAGAATCCAAGTAGAACATCCAATTACAGAAGAAAGAACTAGTCTTGATTTAATAAAAGCACAAATTAAGATAGCAGCAGGAGAAGTTTTAAAATTGAAACAAAAAAATGTAGAATTTAAGGGACATAGTATAGAATGTAGAATTAATGCAGAAAATCCAAGTAAAAATTTTATGCCTTGTCCAGGAACTATTACAGGATTAAATTTGCCAGGGGGAAATGGAATTCGAGTGGATACCGCTATTTATGAGGGGTATACAATACCTCCTTCTTATGATTCTATGATTGCTAAAATTATTACCCATGGAGAAAACAGAAATGAAGCAATTAGTAAAATGAAGAGAGCTTTAGAAGAACTTGTAATAGAGGGAGTGGATACGAATATAGAGTTTTTATTTAAAATTATTAAACATCCTAATTTTATTCGAGGTAATTTTGATACTTCTTTTATCGAAAAAGAATTTGCAAGTGGAGGAAAAAAACATGATAGTTGATAAAATAAAAAAAAGGGAACCAACTGCAAAGAGAACTTCTAATCAAGTAGATATACAAGTTGGAAAATGGGTAAAGTGTGATAAATGTAAGGAAATATTATACAAAGAAATGGTAAGAGCAAATCAAAGTATCTGTCCTAATTGTGGTAATTATTTTCGAATGCATATTAATAAAAGATTAGAAAGTATCCTGGATCAGGGAACTTATGAAAGGTTTGATTTTAATATTGATACGACAAACCCATTAGGGTTAGAAGATTACCCTAAAAAATTAAAAGGATTAAGAGAAAAAACAGGAATTGAAGAAGCAGTAAGCTGTGGAACAGGAAAAATAAAAGGAGAAAAAGTGGTAATCTGTGTAATGGATAGTGGTTTTCTAATGGGAAGTATGGGGATTGTAGTAGGAGAAAAGATCACTTATGCCATTGAAAAAGCCATAGAATTACAATTACCACTTATTATATTTTGTGTTTCTGGAGGTGCTAGAATGCAAGAAGGAATTATTTCTTTAATGCAAATGGCAAAAACAACAGCAGCTATTGGAAAATTACAAGATGCAGGAGGACTTTACATTTCTGTTTTGACCGATCCAACTTATGGAGGGGTAACGGCTTCTTTTGCTAGTATTGCCGATATTATATTAGCAGAACCAGGAGCAATGATTGGATTTGCTGGACAAAGGGTAATTGAGCAAACCATAGGAGAACAACTACCAGAGGGATTTCAAACGGCAGAGTTTTTATTAGAACATGGATTTATTGATAAAATCGTAGAAAGAAAAGATCTAAAAGAAATCATTCATCAAATTATTTTGTATCACAAAATAGATTAAGAAATCATAAAAAGGAAGGGAGGAATGAAAGTGCAAGAATTAACAGCATGGGAAAGAGTGGAAATAGCAAGAAATCCAAAAAGAAAGACAGCATTAGACTATATAGATGGAATTTTTGATGATTTTTTAGAATTACATGGAGATAGAAATTTTAAAGATGATTCATCAATTGTGTGTGGTTTGGCAAGAATAGGAAAACAGAATTATACCATAATAGCTGAACAAAAAGGGAGAACCACAAAAGAAAATATAGAAAGAAATTTTGGAATGCCAAATCCAGAGGCTTATCGAAAAGGAATCCGTTTTATGAAACAGGCAGAAAAATTTAAAAGACCAGTTGTTACTTTTATTGATACAAAAGGTGCTTATCCTGGAATTGGGGCAGAAGAGAGAGGACAACGGAGAAGCGATAGCAAGTTCTATGCTAGAACTCAGCAAACTAAAAGTACCAGTGATTGCAATTGTAATTGGGGAAGGTTCTAGTGGTGGAGCTTTAGCATTAGGAGTTGGAAATCAAGTATTTATGTTGGAAAATGCGATTTATTCTATTTTATCACCAGAAGGGTATGCTAGTATTTTATGGAAAGATTCATCAAGAACAAAAGAGGCGGCTGAAAAGATGAAATTGACAGCTAAAGATTTGTATGAATTAAAAATAATCGATAAAATAATAAAAGAACCAAAAGGAGATATAGAAGAAAGTTTTTTAAAAGTAACAAAAAGCTTAAGGAAAGAAATACAAAAATCAATAGAGGAAAGAAAAAATAAAAAGTTAGATGAAATTCTAGAAGAGAGATATCAGAAATTTAGAAATATGGGAGAATATAAAATTTTATAGAGGAGGAAATTAGAATGTTGTTGGAAGGAAAAAAAATATTAATTATTGGGATTCGAAATAAGTGGAGTATTTCATTTGGAATTGCGAAATCAGCTTATGAGAATGGAGCAAAACTTATTTTTACTTATATGGGAGAAGAAAATAAGGAGAAAATAGAAGAATTAATTGCAGAATTTGAAGGAAGTAAAGCATATGTTTTAGATGGTGCTTCAGAAGATGAGAAAGTAAAAGAAACATTTCAAAAAATAAAAGAAGAAAATGGGAAAATAGATGGAATTGTACATGCAGTTGCGCATGCAAATACAGAAGATTTACATCAAGATTTTATTTTGACAAGTAAGGAAGGATTTGCCCATGCTTGTGATGTTAGTAGTTATTCTTTTGTGTTAGCAGCAAGACAAGCGAGGGAATTGGAAATGTTAAAGGAAGAGGCTAGTTTTGTTACCTTAACTTATCATGGTTCAACGAAAGTAATTGATAATTATAATGTAATGGGAGTGGCAAAAGCAGCATTAGAGACAAGTGTTAGGTATTTAGCAGAGAATTTAGGAAAAGAAGGAATTCGAGTGAATGCAATTTCAGCAGGCCCAATTAAAACATTATCAGCAAAAGGGATTAAAGATTTTGGTTCTATCTTGACAGTGATCGAAGAAAAAGCACCTTTGCATAAAAATGTAACAACAAAACAAATTGGAAATGTAGCAACATTTTTATTGAGTTCTATGTCAGATAGCATAACAGGGCAAGTAGTTTATGCAGATAACGGATATAATATCATGGGAATTTAGAAAGGTCATGCACTTTTCATTTTTGCAAAACATACAATGAAGTTATGAAAGTTTAAAAGAGCAAAAATGGAGGTGCTTTTATGTTGTTATCGTTTTGCATGACAGGAATAATTGGATTTTTAGAATTTTTGAAGTCAGCTGTATTTGTAGTTGGTTATATTCAAGGAGGAAATTTATTCCCAGAACCACTAACAGCAGAAGAAGAAAGAAATTGTTTAGAACAGATGGCGAAAGGAGACGAAGAAGCACGTAATATATTGATTGAAAGAAACTTAAGATTAGTGGCTCATGTAGCCAAAAAATATAGTACAGCAAAAGTAGAACAAGATGATTTAATATCCATTGGAACGGTTGGTTTAATCAAAGGAATTAATAGTTTTAAAATTGAAAAAGGAGCTAGATTATCTACCTATGCTTCTCGTTGTATTGATAATGAAATCTTGATGCATTTAAGGGCAACTAAAAAATTAGGAGCAGAAGTATATTTGAATGAACCAATTGGAAAAGATAAAGATGATAATGTAGTTACTTTACAAGAAGTTTTAGAGAATAGTGAAAGAAATATTGAAGAAGAAGTAGACATTAAGATGAAGATAAAGTTATTAATGAAAAAAATGAAAGAGATTTTAAAAGATAGAGAAAGAACAATTTTGGAATTACGATTTGGACTTGGCGGATATAAACCAAAAACACAGAATGAAATTGCAGAAATGATGGGTATTTCTCGTTCTTATGTATCACGAATTGAAACGAAAGCAATTGATAAATTAGCACAGGAAATAAAGGAATAAAATTGTAATTTCTATCTTTTTCCATATTCAATTTATAAATACTTGACAGGATATTTTAAATGTGATAATCTAGTAATCAATACTAGATAGGAGGGTAACATGCAAAGAACAAAATTAAAAGATAGAATCTTACCAACATATACGAAAGGAGAAGAGATCTTTAATATGACTTCTCATATTGTAGGAGCTGTTCTAGGAGTAGTAGCAACTGTATTGTGTGTTGTATTTTCTGCCATTCACCAAAATGGATATGGAATTATTAGTGGAGCTATTTATGGGGTGACTATGATTATCTTATATACAATGTCTAGTATTTACCATGGTTTAAGTCCCAAAATAAAATCCAAAAAAGTATTTCAAGTTTTAGATCACTGTTCCATTTTTTTATTGATAGCAGGATCTTATACACCATTTGCTTTAACAGCAATTCGAGAAGTAGATTGTGTAGCTGGTTGGAGTATATTTGGAGTGATTTGGGCATTGGCTATTTTAGGGATTGTATTAAATTCAATTGATATTAAGAAATTTAAAAAATTCTCTATGATTTGTTATTTATTAATGGGATGGTGCATTATTATAAAGGCAAGTTTGTTACCAGAATTATTGACAATGAATGGTTTAATTCTTTTAGTGACTGGTGGCATTTCTTATACCATTGGAGCAATTATTTATGGAATAGGGAAAAAGCATAAATATTTTCATTCTATTTTTCACTTGTTTATTTTATTAGGAAGCTTTTTACAATTTATGTGTATTTTGTTATATGTAATGTAAAAAGATAGAATCAAGAAAAATAAAAAAGTGAGATTTATCTATAAAAAAGAAAGAAAAATATATCTAATAAAAGATTTAAGACAAAATAGATCTTTCTATTTAGTTGTAAATTTGAAGGAACTATGTTAAAATAAAAATAACTTAATAAATAAGAATACCCTGCATAGTGCGTATAGGCAGAATTTTTAGAACCAACACACGATAAGAGGGGCTAATCTCTAAATATGGCGTGCAAGCTCACCAAATAACAAAGAAGTGAGAAGCCCATGAGTATTTAGGTAGGCACCCACCTGTTTTTGGGAACAGGTCCTTAAAAATTCATGGCAGCTGACGGCTAAGGCGGGGATTTTTTTGGGAATTCGAGAGGGGATTCAAGGGACGTTCCTTAAAATCCTCAAAATAGTGACGAAAGGGACACTCTTAATAAAGGAGTGTCCCTTAAATCTTTAATATGGGGATTTTAAGGAACGTCCCTTGAATCCCCATTTGAATCTCTGCCGTAAAGCTAATATAGCTTTTGCGTAAATTTTACAAGAAAGAATTAATTCATTAATTCCAATAAATTCATCTACTTGATGACACATGTCTTGATTGCCAGGAAAGTTTGCGCCAAAGGAGATACAGTTTTCAAAGGCACGTGCATAAGTGGCACCACCAATAGCAATTGGTTCTAAATTGGAATTTGTTTCTTTATTGTATAGGCTACAAAGTGTTTTGACTAATTTATTTTCTTTCGGAATATATAAAGCAGGTTTATAATCTATGGTGTCAAAATCTACATTTAAGTATTGACTGGTACATTGAATAAAACTATTTCCAATGTCAATCATATTGACAGTTACTGGAATACGAAGATTCATGCCAATTTGTAATTGATTATTTTTAAAATAAAAATCACCAACATTTAAGGTTAATTTACCAGATTCATCTTCAAAATTAATGTTTAAGCTTTCTCCGTAATATTCTGTATGGATATAAGACGCAAAAAAGTCGAGCAATTCTATTTTAATATCATAAAAACAGAAAATTTTAGATAGAACAATAATTAAACGAGAAATTGCATTTGTACCAAGTTCAGGATGGGCTGCATGGCTAGCAACACCATGAGAAGTTAGTTTTACTTCATTTTCATCAATTTTATAGACATCAATTTCAAAAGGATGACTTTGTAAGACAGTTTTTAAATTTTGTAGGAAATTTTCCATACTTATTTTCAAAGGATTTATTTTCAAAATGACACTACAAATTTTAGGAACGACATTGATAGGATTATTATAAGCATCAATTTCTTTTATGATAATATCTTCCTTTAAAAAGGGAGTATAATCCATTTTTAAATAGCTAGTTAAGATTGCTTTTTCTGAATAAATGCATGGAAAATCAGCATCAGGACTAAAACCGACAGAAGGTGATTCTTCTTTCTTTTTATAGTAATGAATTCCCTTCCAATCATTTTCTTCGTTTAATCCTAGAATAAGACGTACACGTTTTTGTACATGGCAAGTATCCATTACTGCTTTCATAGCATATAAGGAACTGATTACAGGACCTTTATCATCAATACTTCCACGTCCATAAATTCTATTGTTGGCAATGGTTCCGCCAAAAGGTGGATAAGTCCAATCTTCTCCTTCTGGTACTACATCTAAGTGTCCAATAATTCCAACTAATTCTTTTCCTTCTCCAAATTCAATATAACCACAATAGCCATCTATGTTTTTGGTTCGAAATCCTAAACTTTTTCCTAAATTTAGCATGTATTCTAAAGCATCATTAATGGGTTCACCAAAGGGATGAAGAGGATTGTTAGAAGGGGCAATAACACTTGGTATTTGAATTAATTTTTGAGTGTTTTCAATGATTTCTTTTTTGTGTTCTTCTATATATTGATCGATCATAATATCCGTCCTTTCCTTTTTATTTTTTCTTATAGTATAACATAATATGCAAGACAAGTTATATTCATTCATGAAAATAATGAAAAATTTATAAAATAGAGTAGAAAACATAAATATGTCAATTTATATCAGAAGAAGATTGCAAATTTACAATTTTACATGAACTATTATACTATAATTTCAAAAAAGAAAAGGAATAATCTACTTGACAAGTCTTGTTATAAAAAGATAGAATGAAATTATCCAAAAAGAGAAAGGTGTGTGTGAATTTGGAAAAATTAAAATTACAAGAACTAAAAAACCAAGCTAGAAAAATAAGGCAAGACATCATAGAAGAAGTCTATCATGCAAAATCTGGGCATCCAGGAGGATCTCTTTCAGTAGCAGATATATTAACTGTATTATACTTTCAAGAAATGAATGTGAATCCTAAAGATCCTAATTGGGAAGAAAGAGACAGATTGGTTTTATCAAAAGGACATTGTTCCCCAGCATTATATAGTTGTTTAGCCAATCGAGGATATTTTCCAGTAGAAGATTTAAAAACTTTTAGAAACATTAATAGTTATTTACAAGGGCATCCAGACAAAAATAAAGTACCAGGAGTTGATATGACAACAGGATCTTTAGGACAAGGACTATCTTGTGCCAATGGGATGGCAATTGCAGGAAAGAGGAATCACAAAAATTATAGGGTTTATTGTATTTTAGGAGATGGAGAAATCGAAGAAGGCCAAATTTGGGAAGCAGCTATGGCAGCGAATAAATACCAATTAGACAATTTATGTGTCATCATAGATAATAACAATTTACAAATTGATGGAACCATTGAAGAAGTTATGAGTTCTTATCCAATCGATGAAAAATTTAGAAGTTTTGGTTTTCAAATTATCCATATTGATGGACATGATATAGAAGAAATCAACAATGCCTTTGAGGTTGCTAAAAATGTGAAAGGAAAGCCAACCTGTATCATAGCTAAAACCGTAAAAGGAAAAGGGGTAGAATATATGGAAAATCAAGCTGGATGGCATGGGAAAGCACCCAATGAAGAACAATATAAGATAGCAATAGAAAATTTAGGGGATTCAAGGGACGTTCCTTAAAATCCCCACTTTAGGGAGAGAAGGGACAGCCCTTTATAATGGGAAAAGGAGTGTCCCATTGTTCCTCAAAAAGGGGATTTTAAGGAACGTCCCTTGAATCCCTCTAAAAAGAGAAGGGAGAAAATAAATGGAAAATAAAAAAATTGCGACACGTCAAAGTTATGGAGAGACTTTAATAAAATTAGGAAAAGAAAATTCTAATATTGTGGTATTAGATGCTGATTTAGCGGGAGCAACCAAAACAGAATTGTTTGCTAAGGAATTTCCAGAAAGATTTTTTGATATGGGAATAGCAGAAGCTAATATGTTAGGAACAGCAGCAGGATTGGCTACTTGTGGAAAAATACCTTATGCTAGTACTTTTGCTATGTTTGCAGCAGGAAGAGGATATGATCAAATTAGAAATAGTATTTGTTATCCAAAATTAAATGTAAAAATTTGTGCAACCCATGCAGGAATTACAGTAGGGGAAGATGGGGCAACGCATCAAATGTTGGAAGATATTTCCTTAATGAGGGGATTACCTAATATGATCGTTCTTTCGCCATCAGATGATACCCAAGCTAGATGGATGATAGAAGAGATTAGTAAAATAGAAGGACCTGTTTATGTAAGATTGGCAAGATTAGCAACACCAATTATTTATGAAGAAAATCAAAAATTTGAAATAGGAAGGGCGATACAAATAGGAGAAGGAACGGATGGAACGATTTTTGCTACGGGAGTTACCGTGGCAGAAGCCCAAAAAGCACAAAAGGAATTAGAAAAACAAGGAATTTATATTCGAGTAGTAGATATGCATACCATCAAACCAATTGACAAACATAGCATTTTAAAATGTGCAAAAGAAACCAAAAAATTAATCTCGATAGAAGATCATAGTATAATAGGAGGACTAGGTTCAGCTATTAGTGAAGTATTAACAGAGGAATATCCTGTGAAATTGGAAAGAATGGGGATACAGGATACTTTTGGAAAATCAGGAAAAGCAGAAGAATTAATGGAATACTTTGGATTGACAGCAGAAGCGATTATAGAAAAATTTCAAAAATAGGAAATGAATTGTGAAATTTTTGTGAATTTTTCGAAATGAAGAAAAAAGGAGATAAAAGATAGAAAATGTAAAAAAACCAACATTTTCTATCTTTTTTTTACGAAAAAAGTATTGCAAAAAAAATACTTTATTGTTATGATTAAGTAGAATAAAATTATGATGTCAGAATAAAAGGGTAAGGAGAACCAAAATGATAGAGTTTAGAAACGTAACAAAGACATATGACACAGGAACAAAAGCTGTGAAAAATGCTAATTTTGTTATTGAAAAAGGAGAATTTGCCTTTTTGGTAGGAAGTTCTGGAAGTGGAAAATCTACTTTAATAAAACTTATATTAAAAGAAGAAGAACCAACTTCAGGAAATCTAATCATCAATGGAAAAGATACCACCTATTTAAAGCCAAGTAGAGTACCTTATTTAAGAAGAAGTATGGGAGTTGTATTCCAAGACTTTCGATTATTGCCAGATAAAACCGTTTATGACAATGTAGCTTATGCAATGTATATTGTAAGAGCAACACCAAGACATATTCGAAGACAAGTTCCTATGGTACTTTCTTTAGTTGGATTAAGTGGAAAAGCCAAAATGTATCCTCATGAATTATCAGGAGGAGAACAACAAAGAGTTGCTTTAGCAAGAGCCTTAGTGAACAATCCATCTATGCTAATCGCAGATGAACCAACAGGAAATCTAGATCCAGACACGGCTTGGGATATTATGAATCTATTAAATGATATCAATATGAGGGGAACCACTGTTGTAGTAGCAACACATGCAAAAGACATTGTAGATAAAATGAAAAAAAGAGTTATCCATGTACGTAAAGGCGAAATAGTAAAAGATGATAAAAAAGGTGGGTATGATTGTGAAATATAATAGATTTGGATATTTAATAGGAGAAGGATTAGGCAATGTATTCAAAAATAAAAAGTCAACAGGGGCATCTTTAATGATTATGTGTGCTACTATGATTATTTTTGGAATTTTCCTAATTCTAACAGAAAATATAAATCATTTCGTAACAGAAGTAGAATCTGCACAAGGAATACAAGTTTTTATTAATAATGATGCAACACAAGAACAAATAGAAGAAGTAGAAGAAAAATTAAGAGCGTTAGAAGGCGTTAGTACGACCACTTATGTATCAAAAGAAGATGCACTAAATCAAATGAAAGAAAGATTTGGAGATAAAAGAGATTTATTGGCAGGATATGAAGAAAATAATATTTTTCCAGCATCTTATGTAGTCACTTTAACAGATTTAAGTAAAAGTTTAGAAGTGCAACAACAAATTTTAACCTTTGACAATATCAAGAAAATAACAAGTAAAGATGAAACTGTTACGACCCTAATTAATCTAGCAAATGGAATCAAAATTGTGACAGGAGTTATTTTAATTTTGTTAATTATTATTTCTATCTTCATCATAGCAAATACCATTAAACTTACAGTACATGCGAGAAGAAAAGAAATTTCAATTATGAAATATGTAGGAGCAACAAATGGATTTATTCGTTGGCCATTTATTGTAGAAGGTATGATCATTGGGATTTTAGCAAGTAGTATATCAATTGCACTAGTAGGAGTAGCATATAGCTTTATAGCAGAACAAATGGTAAATTCTCAATTTATGCAAGTCATTAATATGAGTCTAGTAACATTTGGAGATATGTTCAATTCTATTATATTTGTATATATGTTATTAGGTATTGGAATAGGAGCCATTCGGAAGTGTTATCTCAATGAGAAAATATTTAAAAGTATAAAGGAGAAAACATGCGTAAAATTTTATGTGTTGTTTTAGCTTTCTTGATCAGTAGTTTTAGCATCATTTCTTATGTACGAGCAGAGGAAATGACAGATTTGCAAACCGAACAAGAAGAATTGAAAAATCAAATTAATGAAGCAACTGGAGAATTAGGAGAGGTTCAAGAAGAATTGTCTGAAAATCTGCAACAAGTACAGAAATTGGATGAAAAAATAGCAAATTCACAATCTGATTTAGAGGAACTAAATGCTAAAATTATAGAACTACAAGCATCGATTGATGAAGTAGAAGGAAGACTAAAGAGAATAGAAGAAAAATACAATCGACAAAAAGAAATATTAGAAGTACGCTTAGTAACAATGTATGAAACAAGTGATACACAATATTTAGATGTAATTTTAAGTTCAAGAAGTGTTTCTGATTTTTTATCCAATTATTTCCTAATTACAGAATTAGCAAATTACGATGCACAATTGTTAGAAGAAATGAAGGAAAAAAAGGATCAAATTGAGATAGACAAAAAGAAATTAGATCAAGCAAAAGAACAATATGCAACGACCAAGCAAAATCAAACCAAGACTGCAAAAATATTGGAAAATACAAAGATTGTAAGAGAAAATTATATTGAAAAATTATCAGAACAAGAAAAAGAAGTGCAAGCTAAAATTGATGAGTATAATATTCGATTTGAAGAAATTAATCGAGAAATATTGGAACTTGCACTACAAGGAATTGATAGCCAATATATTGGAGGGGAATTTGCATGGCCAATTCCAGGTTATACAAGAGTAACATCTCCTTATGGGATGAGAGTACATCCTATTACAGGACTTTATAAATTACATACAGGAGTAGATGTAGGAGCACCAATGGGAAGCAATTTTATAGCGGCTAATGATGGAATTGTGACAAAAGCAGAGTATAATTATGCTTATGGAAATATGGTAATCATTGATCATGGAGGAGGAGTTTCAACACTATATGCACATGGATCTGAAATTATAGTTCAAGTAGGACAAATTGTAAAAAGAGGAGAACCTGTATTAAAAGTTGGTTCAACACGGATACTCAACAGGTCCACATGCTCATTTTGAAGTAAGATTAAATGGTGTTGTAACAGATCCGATGCCATATATTACAAATGGTATCATACCCAATACACAAAATCAAACAACAACAGATCAAAACAAAAATGAAGCAGCAAAGGAAAATACAGCAAAAGAAAATGAAACAAATTAAAAATAGGAGGAACGTATGAAAAGACTAGGATTAAAAATAATAGGAGTATTTATAATAACAATTGTAATAATACAAAATAGCATGTTATTGGCAGCAAGTGCAGAGGAAGAAAAATTAAAAAATCAACAAAATGAGATCAAAAAGGAAGAAGAAGAATCAAAGGATAAATTAAAAGAAGTACAAGCTAAAAAATCAGAAACAGTAAAACAAGTGGAAGAATTATCAAATGAAATAGCAGATTATGAAGCACAAATTGATGAATTAGAGGGACAAATTGCAGGATTAAATACAAAAATTGCAGAATCCGAGCAAAAATTAAAAAAAGCACAGGAAGACTATACAAAACAGGAAAAGTTGTTAGAGGATCGATTAGTGGCAACCTATGAGGCAGGAGAAACATCTTATTTAGATTTTTTATTATCTTCTCAAAGTATTACGGATTTTATTTCTAATTACTATTTGGTAACAGAAGTAGCCAATAATGATACTGAATTACTAGAAAAAATTCAAAAACAGAAAGAAGAAATAACACAAGCTAAAAATGAATTAGAAATAAGCAAACAAGAATTAGCTACTTCAAAAGCAAGTAAACAAAGTGTATCTACTCAATTACAAACAGCTAAAAAAGCTAAAAACCAACAAGTAGCTAAATTAACAGATGAAGAAAAAGAAATACAAGCTCAAATCCAAGAACTTCGTGATGCAAGTACTAAAATAGAAAAAGAAATCAAATTGGCACAAGAACGTTATCAACAACAAATAGATAATTTAGATAAAGGTCAAGGAAATTCTTCTAATAATAATGGTGGAACTGGTAATAGTGGTAGTACAGCAGGAAAAGGATTTCTTCGCAAACCATTAAATACTGGTGTCATTACAGCTACTATGTATTACTCAGATGGAAGTTATCATGGAGCGATTGACTATGGAGTACCAATAGGAACACCTGTATATGCGGCAGCAGATGGGGTTGTTGTTCATACTGAAAACTTAACATATAGTTATGGAACACATGTTGTAATTCAACATGCTAATGGCTTACAAACTTGGTATGGACATGGAACAAAAGGAAGTATTTGTGTATCAGAGGGACAAACTGTATCAAAAGGACAGTTAATTATGAAATCTGGAAATACAGGAAGATCATCAGGACCACATTTACACTTTGAAGTAAGAGTATCACCTTATAATTATAATACATGTCGAGTAGATCCACGTAATTATATGTAATTTTAGTGCATAGAATGAAATAAGAATATACACATTAGATAAAAATTTGCAATGGGCGGAAAATAATCTCCGCCCATTGACAGGTATAGCTATTAATACAACGGAGGTTAAAGATGGAAGAAAAAAAGAGATTTAAGGTCTATAAAATTATTATGCTAGTCGTACTGGTAGCATTTATTACGTTTTTAGCAACGTCAATTGGAATGTATCAATTATTTATGAATGGAAAATTGGCGAATCAACCAATCCTGATGACACAAGGATCAAATTCTGATATTGCAGTAGCTTTGAATCGATATAAATCAATTATTGATAAATATTATTTAGGAGAAATCAACGAAGAAAAGTTAAAAGAAGGTGCAATAAAAGGTTATATTGAAGGTCTAGATGATCCTTATACAGAATATATTTCAAAGGAAGAAATGAAGGATTATTTAGAAGATACAATGGGAAACTTTGTGGGAATTGGTATTTATATGGTGAAAAATACAGAACTTAACAAAGTACAAATATTAGCTCCTATCAAAAATAGTCCAGCAGAAAAAGTAGGAATATTACCTGGTGATTTGATTATAGCAGTAGATGATATTCAATATACAGGAGAAGATATGTCAATTGTTTCAAATAAAATAAAGGGAGAAGAAGGAACAACTGTTAAGATGGAAGTTCTAAGAGGGACGGAAACAAAAACATTTGAATTAAAAAGAGAAAGTATTAAAGTGAATCCAGTAGAAGGAAAAGTATTAAGTGATAAAATTGGATATATTGCATTTACTTCTTTTGATGAAGGGACAGCAGAAGAATTCAAAGCAAAATATGAAGAATTACAAAAGCAAGGAATTAAGTCTTTAATTATTGATTTAAGAAATAATGGGGGCGGAATTGTAGATGAAGCATTAGAAATAGCAGATTTTGTAACAGAGAAAGGTTCTATCTTATTATATGAGGTGGATAAAAATAACAAGGAAGAAATTAAAAAGTCTGAAAATGATCCTATTATCAATGTACCAATTGTTGTTTTAACAAATGGAAATACAGCTAGTTCTTCTGAAATATTAGCAGGAGCCTTAAAAGATTTAGGGAAAGCTAAGATATGTGGGACAAAAACATATGGAAAAGGTGTGATACAACAAGTATTAACTTTGACAGATGGAAGTGGATTAAAAATAACAGCAGAAAAGTATTTAACGCCTAATAAAACAGAAATTAATAAAATTGGAATTGAACCAGATGAAAAAGTGGAATTGCCAGAATCTATGAAAAATGTTTTGGTTTTAGAAGAAAAAGAGGATACTCAATTACAAAAAGCAATGGAAATGCTAAAATAGGTAAGGGAGGAAGAAAAATGAATTTACCCAATAAATTGACTATATTTCGAATTCTATTAGTGCCAATTATGGTAATAATTCCTTTTTTTCAGATAAAAGGAGAAGTGATAGGAATACCAATTAATTGTTGGTTAATTAATTTGATTTTTATCATTGCATCTATAACTGATAAATTAGATGGTTATTTAGCAAGAAAAAATAATCAAGTAACAACATTTGGAAAATTTTTAGATCCATTAGCAGATAAAATTTTAGTGATAGCAGCTATGATGATGTTGGTAGAAATGACAAGATTACCAGCATGGATACCAATTATAGTCATTACAAGAGAATTTTTAGTATCTGGCTATCGATTAGTTGCAGTAGAGAAAGGTGGAAAAGTAATTGCAGCATCTAATTGGGGAAAATTAAAAACCGTGACACAAATGATTGCTATTATTTTGGCATTTGTGGATAAAAATGCGTTTGGTACCTGCTTTATGGGGACTCTACAAGGAGGCGTTTTTTGGTTCAATTTAATTGTAACAGGAATGATGATAATACAAACAATTGCGACTATTTTCTCTGGGATTGATTACATGAAAGGGGCAAAAGATTTAATCAAGGATTAGAGGTCTAAGATTTTTAAAGCGAAGGGATGGCTATTTATAAAATTAGGATGAAATTTGCTTGACAAATTTCATTTTTTGCCGTAAGATAGTAAAAGATTTTTTGAAAGTATATAAAATAAAAGATAATAAATACATGGGAAAGGAGAATTAATTATGGAGGAAAAAGAGGTAATATTAACACAAGAAGGATTTGATAACCTAGAAAAAGAATTAAACTATTTAAGGACAGAAAAAAGAGCTGAAATAGCAGAAAGAATTAAAGTAGCATTAGGATTTGGTGATTTGTCAGAAAATTCAGAATATGACGAAGCCAAAACAGCACAAGCAGAAAATGAAATAAAGATTGCAGAATTAGAAAATAAAATAAGACATGCCAAAATAATTGATGAAAAAGATATTGATACAGAAACTATTCAAGTAGGTAATATTGTAAAAGTATTAGATATGGAATTTGATGAAAAAATAGAATATACAATTGTTGGATCAACAGAAGTAAATCTATTGGAAAACAAAATATCCAATGAATCTCCACTTGGAAGTGCTTTATTAGGAGCTAAGAAAAATCAAGTGGTAGAGGTTAATGCACCAGCAGGAATTATGAAATATAAAATTTTATCTATTAAAAAGTAAGAAAAGATTAGGGGGGCTCATAAAGAGCACCCCCATTTTGAAGATTAAATGTGATCCCAAGGCAAAGAAGAAGTTTTTCCGGTAAAATAAGTGGCTTCTTCAGCGGCTTCTGCCTTTAACTTTTTTAAAACGTCTTCCAAAAACTCAATCTGGTTTTGATGAAACAGAGAGTCCCCTGCAAGATTGTCACCTATTAGAGTAACGATTTCATCAGGGTCGCCTTTTCGAACAACAATAGTCATTGTTCGAATATTTTTGTCTTTGCCTCTTTCCATTTTTGCTCCTTTCATGCTTTACAATTTAGTTGCGAATAATACTATTATAACATCATAAGGAACATAAAGTCAATATTGCCTTTCTTTAGAAATGGAAATTTCTTTTCTGTATGGTTTTACTTTTTTGTTGCTTTCTATAATTTTTACATTTAATACTTTAAATTGAGATAAAAATAGCAGAAATTATGAAACATAAAAAAAGATTAGGGGGTTCTCATAAAGAGAACCCCCATTTTGAAGATCAAAATGAAAAAGATGTGTACTTCAATCAATCGAGGTTTTCCAATTCAAGATTATCCCAATCATTACCAACAGAATCAAATGAGGAAGAAGTAGAAGCGGTAGTGGATTCTTCCAGAATCATCGTTTTTAAGCTACTTAAGACTTCTTCCAAAAAGATAACCTGGTGTTGATTGGTTACCCCATCTGCTTTGATGCTAATTCGTGAGTTACTCTTAGAAATAGTAATGTGCATTCCTTCCTTCATTTTTTTCATTTTTGCTCCTTTCAATGTGCTTTACAATTTTGTTATCGATAGTCTTATTACCCGACAATTTTTAAAAAAGAAAAAAGAATCTTTAAAATCTTATAAA
>CASAUJ010000023.1 GCA_949118805.1 uncultured Clostridia bacterium
ATATAAAAACAACTATCAATACTTATACTACAATTTTTGATAAATTTAAAATAGAACAACTTGATAAATATATAGACTATATTCAAAAAATTAAATAACCCCTCAAAATTCTTTCTATTGCATTATTATTGCATTATTTTATAAATATAAAAGTTCTAAAATACCTAATTTATGAGTTTTTTAGAACTTTTATTTTTGGCTGGGGTAGTAGGATTCGAACCTACGCATGTTCGGGTCAGAGCCGAATGCCTTACCGCTTGGCGATACCCCAATATTATATTAATATCTTATCACTTTCTTTATCATTTGTCGAGATTTTAAACAAAAAAATTTCAAGCTTATGATACAAACTTGAAATTCTCTTTTTACAAATTTAATAAAATGGCCTCACATTCCTTGTAATTTGGTAAATATGTTTCTAACATTTTAAAAAATGTTTTGTTATGACTTTTTTGTTTTAAATGGCAATATTGATGTAAAACAATATAATCAATTATCTCTCTGCTATATTTTGCCACTTCTGGATGAATGGTTATTTTCTGATTTTTACAATCTCCTAAACTTTTTATTTTTTTAACCTCATATTCCTCTGGAGCAAAACCAAGCATAATTCTTGTTTTTTCCATTGCTCGTTCAATCTCGACTTTAGCAATCTGTTCATACATTTTTTCAATTGCTAAATCTAGGATTTCTTTATCATCCATTTTTTTATAACAATTTGGAAGTGATATTTTTATGGTTTTATTTTCTAAATTTAATTCTGTAATTTTGCTATTTTTATAAATAATTTTTACCTTATAATCCATTCCTAATACTGGTACTGGATGTCTTTCAATTGAATGATTTACCACTTTTTTTATTTCTACTTTTCTTTTTACTAAATTCATTTTCCATCACTCCCATTTACAAGCACAATAATCAAAATTTCGTTCTTCGAATTATTGTTCGCTTTTGTTGTTTCTATTCTATCTTTTATTTTTGATTTTGTCAATACCTTTTTTCATATTTTTTAATTTTTATTCGGTTTTTAATTCTGATTCAATTTTTAATAATCTATTATATTTTGCTACTCGATCAATTCGGCATGGAGCACCTGTTTTTATCTGTCCACTATTGACTCCAACTGCAATATCTGCTATGGTAGTATCCTCTGTTTCTCCAGAACGATGTGAAATCACAGTTCCATAGCCATTACTTTTTGCAATATAAATCGTATCCAATGTTTCGGTTAAAGTTCCGATTTGATTTGGTTTTATTAAAATGCTATTGGCTACCTTTTTTTCAATTCCATTTCGTAATCGTTTTGGATTAGTAACAAATAAATCATCTCCTACTAATTGCACTTGATCACCGATCTGATTGGTTAATTCTTTCCAACTCTCCCAATCTTCTTCTGCTAATCCATCTTCTACTGAAACAATTGGATATTTTTCACATAAATCAACAACATATTGTATCATTTCTTGTTTGGTTTTTAATTGTTTTGTTTTCCAAAAATAGTATCCTTCTTTTCCTATTTTCTGTGCTTCTTCATACATTTCTGTACTAGCTATGTCTAAAGCTAATACCATATCTTTTCCTGGCTCATATCCAGCTTTTTTAATAGCTTCTAAAATAAGATCCAATGCTTGTTCTTCATTTTCTAAGTTCGGTGCAAAACCTCCTTCGTCTCCTACTCCTACTGCATATCCTTTTTCTTTTAAAACCTTTTTCAAAGTATGATAAACTTCTACGCCTCTTTTTAACCTTTCTTGAAAAGTTATTTCTCCAATTGGCATAATCATAAATTCTTGAATACTGATATTATTTTCTGAATGCTTTCCACCATTCAGAATGTTCATCATAGGAACTGGTAATTCCTTTGCTTGAATTCCTCCAATATATTGATATAACTCCATATTTAATGATTCTGATGCTGCTTTCGCAACGGCTAAAGATACCCCTAATAAGCTATTGGCTCCTAAGTTAGATTTATTCGGAGTATCATCTAATTTCACTAACTCTTGATCTATTTTTCTTTGCTCATAAACATTCATGCCAATTATCTTTTTTGCTATTTTCTTATTCACATTTTCTACTGCTTTTTGAACTCCTTTTCCTAAATATCGATTTTTTTCTCCATCACGTAATTCCACTGCTTCAAAACTTCCTGTTGAAGCTCCTGATGGTACCGATGCGATTCCACGAAATCCCCCCTCTAATATTACTTCTACCTGCAAAGTTGGATTTCCTCTGGAATCTAATATTTCTAAAGCTTGCACATCTACTATTTCTAAAAAGTCCTTCACTTTTACACGCTCCTTTCTTTCTTTCTTCTTATTTTATCCATTTTTTTCTATTTTATGCAAAATGGGGAAAAAGAAAAATGCCATTACTGGCATTTCTTAAGAAGCCTTTTTATTTCTCAATTCACTGGCATATTGAATGCTTACTTCATTCACTTCTCCAGAAGAAATTCTTGCAATTTCCTCAATCACTTCTTTTTCTTGTAACAATCGAATCTGTGTTTTGGTTCTATTTTGTTCTACCTCTTTGCTAATAAAATAGTTATAATCTGCCATTGCTGCTATGTTTGGTAAATGCGAAATACACATCACTTGATGTTGTTTAGCAATTCTTTTCAACTTATTGGCTACTGCATTAGCAGCTTTTCCACTAATTCCTGTATCAATTTCGTCGAAAACAATGACTGGTATATGATCTGAATCTGTTAGTACTTTTTTAATTGCCAACATTGTTCTTGACATTTCTCCTCCAGAAGCTATTTTGGATAATTCTTTTTCTTCTTCTCCTTGGTTGGTTGAAATATAAAAAGTAACCTGATCTTGTCCTGTTTTCAAATATTCTTCTAAAAGCTTTACTCTTATATTTATCTTGGCATTTTTCATTTCTAATTCTTCTAATTCTTGATTTATTTTAATCTGTAATTCATTTGCCTTTTTCTTTCTTATCTCATGCATTTCATTTGCCAACTTTTTCATATATGTTTCTATTTCCTTTTGTTTCTTTCTTAATTTTATATTATATTCTTCTAAATTTTCTATTTGTTCAGCTTCTTTCCTAATTGTTTCTTTGTATTTCAAAATTTCCTCAATGGTATTTCCATATTTCCTTTTTAAAGAATAAATTAAATTTAAACGATCTTCTATTTCTTCCCTTTCCTCTCCATGAAACTCGATTTCTTCTTGATAATCACTCACATCTCTTGCCAATTCTTGTAATTCATAATAAATATTTTTTAATCCACTTGTTACCTTTTCGTATTTAGAATCTATTAATTCAATTTTTTCTAATGCTCGTATTGCCATACTGATATTATCAATTCCATTTTCACAAATAAGATCATTTGCCTCTTTTAAATTATGTATAATTTTTTCAGCATTCACGATAATTCTCTTTTTTTCTTCTAATTCTCCTTCTTCCTTCTCTTTTAGTTTAGCTTCTTCTATTTCTTTGATTTGATATTGTAATAAATCTAATTTTCTTTGTCTTTCCTTTTCATCTCCATAATTATTTTTTAATTCTTGCTTTATTTGACAATATTGTTCATAGCTTTCTCTATATTTTCCTTTTACTTCTTTTATTTCTTCTCCTATAAAAGAATCTAAATAGCCTAAATGCTTTTTATTTTCTAATAGATTTTGATTCTCATTTTGCCCATGTATTTCTATGAATTCACTCATAAATTCTTTTAATTCATTTACGGTAACCATTCTTCCATTAATTTTACACATATTTTTACCATTTCCATTAATTTCTCTTGAAACAATAATATTTCCATCCATTGCGATTTCATTTTCTGGCTCATACATACATAATTCTACAAAAGAATGATTTTCTCCCTTTCGTATCATTTCTTTTGAAAATCGTCCTCCTGATATAATTTGTAAAGAATCTATAATTAGTGTTTTTCCTGCTCCTGTTTCCCCTGTTAAAACATTTAATCCTTGATTAAAGTCAATGGTAATATCCTCTATAATTCCTATATTTTTTATATGTAATGTTGTAATCATTTTATTTTTTCCTTTCTTAACTAAAAAAATGTTCGCCTTTATTCTATCTCCAATTTAAAAAATTGTCAATAGTTTTTACGAACATTTTTTCTAAACAAATTTTTCCCATACTAGATTCGCAAAATCAATTCCTTTCTTAGTTAATCGAATCCAATCTGCATTTATTTCTAATAAATTTTCATTTACTAGTTCTTCCAATTCTTTATGAAATAAAAAAATAGGATTTTCTACATATTTTTCTTTGAACTTTTGAATTTTCACCCCTTCTATCTTTCTTAACCCTAATAACATATATTCTTTTTTCTGATCTTCTAAAGTTTGTTCTTCTTCTATCGTTTTGTGATTGACTTCCCATTCTCCATCTTGTTCAAAAGCAGAATTGGAAAAACGAACTCCCCTTAAATAAGAATGGGCTGTTGCTCCTAATCCAATATATTCTTTTTGTTCCCAACAATTTAAATTATGTTTTGATTCTTTCCCTTGTTTTGCAAAGTTAGAGATCTCATAATGCTTGTACCCTTGTTCCTCTAATTTATTTTTTACATACCAATACATTTGTCGTTCTGTTTCTTCTGTTGGTAGCGTTCTTTCTCCTAGTCGAATCATTTTTTCCATTTTTGTACCTTCCTCTACAATTAAGGAATAGACACTAATATGATTTGGCTCTAGCTTTTGTATTTCTATTAAGGTTTCTTTTATATCTTGTATGGTTTGATTGGGTAATCCAATCATCAAATCTACATTGATATTGGTAAAACCAGCTTTTTGTACCATCTGATAAGCTTCTAGAAATTCTTGCTTTGTATGAATTCTACCAATTTGCTTCAAAATTCTGTCACAAGTACTTTGTAAACCGATACTAATTCGATTGACTCCTGCTTTTTGATAAGTCTCTAATTTTTGTTTTGTAATGGTTCCTGGATTGATTTCAATTGTAATCTCAATCTCCTCATATTTTGTTTGGTTCTCTTTTAATTTTTCCTTTACTCCCCTTAATAATCGTTCTATTTGTTTTTCCTCTATATAAGAAGGAGTTCCTCCTCCTAAATAGATCGTAGTAACATCATATTGTGTCAAATCATATTGTTCCATTTCCCCCATCACTTTTTCGATATAATTTTCTATTTTGTCCTCTTGATTCGTATAAGATGTAAAGTCACAATAATAACATTTACTTTTACAAAATGGTATATGTATATAAATACCTAACTCTTTTTTTCCCATTTTCCTTCCTCTTTTTCTAAGATCCAAACTTATTTTTAACGATGGTCTTTTGCTAATTCTATGATTTTCTTCAATCGATAATTTACACCTGATTTTCCTACTGGTTCTTTTAACAACTTTCCTAGTTCTTGTAATGATATATTAGGATTTTCTAATCGTAAGATTGCTATTTCCTTTAGATTTTCTTCTAATTTTTGAAAATCTCCTGTTTCTTGCAATCTTTTAATTGCTGCAATCTGCTCAATAGAAGCATTTATTGTTTTATTTAAATTCGCTGCTTCGCAATTTACTAATCGATTTATTTTTCCTCTCATTTCTCTTTGAATTCGAATCTCTTCAAATTTCATAACTGCCTGATTAGCTCCTATCAAGGCTAAAAATTTAGAAATTTCTTCTCCTTCTTTCATATAAATAGATTGTTGCAAAGTCTTTACTCGAATTCCCAATTTCTTTAATATTTCCATCATTTTTTCCAAATTCTTATAATTTCCTATTTCCATTTCTAAATGATACTCTTTTTCTGGATTGTTGATGGAACCAGATCCCATAAAAATCCCTCGTATCATAGCTTTCTCATTTTCCTCTTTTGGCGCCAAATCCTCCATTAAATAAATCTGTTTATCTTCTATGAAAAGAAAATCGATTTCTTTTATTTTTATTCTAATAATAAATACCTTCCCGTGATACTTCTATCTTATGATTCTTATTTAAATTGTCTAACAGTTTAGAAAATCGATTGATATTATATTCGCTTTCTGTTGAAAATTTAATTTCTTTTTGATCTATCACACTCGTATTTCCAGAAATCAAATACCCCATTAATTCATATTTTACTGATTCTTTATTGACTAATTTGCTATTTTTATTTAATTCTTGTTTCACATCAGAAGAAAATGACATCTAATCCCCTACTTTCGTTATAATAATTCTATCATTCCCATATAAATCTTTTTTTCCATAAGTATCACTATATTTTTCTTCTTGCTCAATTAAATCAATTACATCTATTTTTTGGTCGTATCCAATTTCTAAACACAAATATCCTCCATATTTCAAGTATTCATAAGCACTTTTTACAATCTTTCGATAAAAGTCTAATCCATCCCATCCTCCATCTAGAGCTATACTAGGCTCTTCTTGTACCTCTTTTTCCAATGTCCTTATTACTTCTCTTTTAATATAAGGAGGATTGGATACAATGATATCATATTTTTCTTTTGGAACGGTTTCTAATAAATCTGAACAATAAAATGTAATTTGTTTCTCTACTTCATTCCTCTTAGCATTTTTTTTCGCTATTTCCAAAGCTTTTTGACTAATATCCGTAGCTGTAATTTGAAATTCCTTGCCATATTTAGCAAGTGCTATTGCAATGGCTCCACTTCCTGTACATAAATCCAATATTTTTTTTGCCTTTCTTTTTTGGGCAATTTCTAATACTTCTTCTACTAATATTTCTGTATCTGGACGTGGAATTAGTACTTCTTTATTGACATAGAAATTCATTTTCATAAACTCTTGTTGATGAGTAATATGTTGTAAAGGGCTTCCTTGTATCAATTTTTCAATATTTTTAAAATATTTCTCTTCTTGTTCGCATGTTAAATTTTTTTCATCATATATTATAATATATTGCCTTGTTTCTCCCAGTATAAATTGCATCAAAAGCCTTGCTTTTAATTTAGGAGTGGTTATGTTTTTCATTTTTAATGCAATCGTTCCCTTTTCAATTGCTTGTTTTATTGTCATATTCACACCTTCTTTTTCTAATTTATACTTTCCTTTTTGCAAGGATATTATATCATATACTCTTTTCCTTGACAATCAATTTTATTGACAAATTCCACAAGCTCTAGTATACTAAATGTATAAGAAAATAAAAGAGGAGGAAAGAAACGTGGAAGAAAATAAAGTAAAAGAAACACCAAAAATAGGTGGTAAATCAATTGCCTCTTTCGTATTAGGACTAATTGGCTTACTTGCTTGGTTGTTACCTTTAATTGGTTATCCTGTTACTATTGTAGGATTAATATTAGGATGTATCGCAAGAAAAGATGAAAAAAATATCTATTCTCTTGTTGGTATCATCTTATCTTCTGTTACTCTTGGTTTAACATTGATTAATTCAATTTTAGGTGTCATTATGATTTATAGTTTATATTATTAATAAAAAAAGTACAAAACAAAAATGTTTTGTACTTTTTTATTCAATCACTTCATAATTTAACAATTCAATTTGATTCGAAATAAATTCTTCACAAAAATCAATTTCTTTTGTTAAATCAGTTGATAAATATTTTTTATTATCATCTGCAAAAACAGTTACTGGATTTTCGACATCTGCTAATATACTTCCTATTAAATTTGCCCCAGAAGAAATTCCTACTCCTAATCCAAGTTCTTTTGCTAATCTTCTTGCCATATTAATAGCATCTTCATCATTGATTAATAATATTTGATCAATTTTTTCTTGATTCACTAAATCTGGAATAAAGTCATCTCCAATTCCTTCTATTTTGTGTCCACCTTTTATTTCTCCTCCAGAAAGAATTGGCATTTTATCTGGTTCAATCGCAATGGTTCTCATTTTAGGATATTTTTGTTTTAATTTATCACTAATTCCCATTAATGTTCCTCCTGTCCCAACACCAGAAATAAATGCATCTATTTCTTTACATTCTTGCAGGATTTCTTCTCCTGTTGTTTCAAAATGTGCTAAATAATTATCTTGATTAGAAAACTGATTGGTTAAAAAACCATTATTCTCTTTAGCATATTCTTTTGCTTTCTCAACACATTTTATAAATCCGCCTTCTTCTCTTGAAATTAGATATACTTTTGCCCCATAATTTTTCATTAATTGAATTCTCTCTTTGCTTGCCCAATCTGGCATAAATATGTGAACAGGATGATGATAATAAGTTCCTAATGCAGCCAAAGCAATTCCTGTATTCCCACTAGTTGCCTCTACAATTGGCATTCCTTCTTTTAATTCTCCTCTTTTTTTTGCCTGGTGAATCATATAATATGCTACTCTATCTTTGATGCTACCAGTTAAATTAAAATATTCTAATTTTACATATACCTGTTTTATTTCTTGTCTTCTTTTATAGTTAATTTTTATCATTGGAGTTTTTCCAATCACCTTATTTTTCTCTAACATATTTTCCTCCTTAATTCCTATTATATTCTTTTCTATCTCTTTTGGTTATTCTAATCATATTTATTTTGCAAGAAAAGAACTTTGATCCCTTTTTCATCAAAGTCCTTCCCTTCTTTCTACTTATTCGTTAAAAAATCGTTTAAAATCTTCCTCATTAATCTTTTCTTTTTCTAATAAAGCTACTGCTATTTCATCTAATTTATCCCTATGTTGTTTTAATAAGATTTGTGCATCATTATAAGCAGTATCAATTAAAGTTTTTACTTCTTGTCCAATTTTATCTCCTATATCTTCTCCGAATAATTGCATTTCATAAGGTTCTTTTCCCTGAAAATCAATTGGTCCTAATGTATCACTCATTCCATATTTTGTTACCATATCTCTTGCTATCTTGGTCGCTACTTCGATGTCATTACTTGCCCCTGTTGAAATATCATCTAACACTAATTTTTCTGCTGCACGTCCTCCTAACAAAGCAATTAATTTCTCTTGCATTTCTGTTTTGGAAATATAATATTTATCTTCATCTGATTTATACATGGTATAACCACCAGCCACGCCTCTTGGGATAATGGATACTTCTTTTACATTAGTTTGGGTTGGTAAATATCTACTAACTACTGCATGTCCTGCTTCATGATAAGCAGTCAATTTTTTATCTTTATCGGAATAAACTCTTGTACGTTTCTCGATTCCAACTGTTACTTTTTTAACAGCTTCTTCTATATCTTCTTCTTCTATCCCTTCATGTTCATTCTTCGTAGCTATAATAGCTGCTTCATTTAAAATATTGGCTAATTCCGCTCCTGTAAATCCTGCCGTATCTTCTGCTATCCTTTCTAAATTAACTGTTTCTGCAATTCTTTTGTCTTGTGCATGTATTTTTAAAATGGCTAAC
The DNA here is from genome assembly GCA_949118805.1 of uncultured Clostridia bacterium. Classification (GTDB taxonomy): domain Bacteria; phylum Bacillota; class Clostridia; order TANB77; family CAG-508; genus CAG-269. Next base: position 9,299 of record CASAUJ010000023.1, read on the forward strand.
CTTCCTTTTAAATCTGGTGCAGGAATGGTAATTTGTCGATCAAATCTTCCTGGACGTAATAAAGCTTTGTCTAACATCTCTGGACGATTCGTAGCAGCTAATACAATAATCGTTTCTTCTGAACTGAATCCATCCATTTCTACTAATAATTGATTTAATGTTTGATTATTTTCGGTTTCTGCTCCACTATTTGAAGTTCTTCTAGAACCAATTGCATCAATTTCATCAATAAATACAATACAAGGTGATAATTTTCTTGCTTTTTCAAATAATTTTCTAACACGAGATGCTCCTAGTCCAGCAAACATTTCAATAAATTCTGATCCACTCATAGAAATAAAAGGAACTCCTGCTTCTCCTGCAATCGCTTTTGCAATTAATGTCTTACCAGTTCCTGGCTTTCCATATAATAAAACTCCTTTTGGAATTTTCGCTCCCATTTTTGTAAATTTTTCGGGTCTTTTTAAAAATTCTACAATTTCTACTAATTCTGCTTTTTCTTCATCTAATCCTGCTACATCTTCAAATTTTATTTTTGTTTTTCTTTCTGTGTCATCATAAACTTTCCCTTTTTCTCCTAATCCTTGCATTTTAAATATCATAATAAATAAAGCAAGCATAATTAAAGTGGGTAAAAAAGAAATAATAAAAGATGGAATTTGTGCTAATATATTTTTTGGTTTTTGAACCAATTCTATTTCATTTCCTTCTGCTACCTTTTCTTGCACTAAACCAACAAAACTTTCTGTATTAGGAATAATGGCTGTTTTTTCTTCTTCTACATTCTTCTGTTTTACTTTAATTGTAGTACTACCTACCGTCATTTCTACTTTTTCTATATTTCCAAAAGACATTTCTTTAATTAAATCTGTGTAAGCCAATGTTTTTTCTTCTTCTTTTTCTTTGCTATTCCTATAAAGCAAAACCATTCCTGCTAATAAAATAACGAATAGAATTAGACTTATCATCCATAACCATCCTAGTTTCTTATTCTTTTTCTTGTTTTCTTTCTTTTTATTCATTTTTACTCTTCCTTTCTATTCCTGTCAACAAGCATCAGCTGGTGCTTCCCCTCCTTCATTTTTCTTCTGTTGTTCCTCTTCCTTTTTATCTTTTTCCTGTCTTTCTTTTTTCTCTTGCTCTTGCTTTTCTTTCTCTTCACGCTCTTGTATTTCTCTTTTTACAATTTCTTGGGCTTCTGCAATTTTCATTAATTCCATTTGTTGTTTTACAAATTCCGTTTTTAATAGGAAGATAGCGGCTACTAAGTAAATAGCAGCTACTGAAATATACATCACTTGGAAATATTCCATTTGGAAATCAATAAATAGATTAATTGCAATGTATATCATATTTAAGATAATGGATAAAGTAAGTGCATAAATTGACATATTGAACACCGCTAAAAATCTCATCTTGATTCGTGCCACCCATGTTGCTAAATATCCAAATATACTTAAAAATATCGCATTGGTTAAGGTTGTTAGTACATACATTACAAAACTATAAATAAATAATGTAAGAAATAGGCTAACATATAAGCTGATCATTTTTGAACTGTTCGCCATTTCTATTACGGTTTGTTTCGTAAATTCCTGAATCTTTATTTTTTCTAAAATATCTTGATATTGATAATTGATCGTTCCTGCAATTCCCTTACTTTTTAATAACACTTTATCTTTTAATACAATCACACCACTACCTGCTTTTGTTACTTCATTTATATATTGATTGATTATTTGTGTATCTTCCGTTTTTGTATCAATAATAGTTCTTCCAATATAAGAATTTTCTTCCGAAATAGTAATTCTATTTTCTGTGAACACCTCTAATTTTCCTTCTTTATAAGAAAAATCTGGGAATTCATTTTGTAAATAAGCAATCCCTTCTTGTAATATTTCATATGTTTGAAAAACCAATCCCAAGCAAAGAATCACAGCTAAAATTGCTATTATTTTACTAATATAGATAAAAGCTCTTCCCATTCCTTCTGCCGCCATATCTGGATATTTTTCAATCTTGGTTATGGAATTCCATAGTTTGTGAAAAAAATTAGTTTTTACTTTTTCCTCTTTTTCTTCGCTCATTCTTATCGATACTCCCTTCTTATTGCAGAATCTACAAATTTTGTATTCACAGAAAAAATTGCTTTATCTCCTATTTTAATTGCTTTTTCACTGATGTCACAAGCTACATGATAAGTCCCGATTCTTCCTAAAATTTTGCAATTATTTCCTCCTATTTTTACATACTGATTTTGGTTTTTAAAAAAATCTTTGATACTTCCTAATAAATATCTCATCTTGTCTACTCTACGAAACATATCTTTGCCATTGTTTACATTAACACCATCCATATATCCACATGGAATAATTGCTATTTTCATTTCTTTTGGTGTTGTATAGATATTGGAATAACCAATATTAAATCCTTTTGGTAATGTCTTTATCTCTGTCACTTGTGATTCTAAATAAGCAATTTTTTTTAACCCTACTGTATTCTGGAAAGAGATTCTCCCTAAAAAACCGGATCCTACTCTTACTGCATTTAAGTGCATATTCGGAAATTTTAAAAAAGCAGATGTATTACAGATATGTAACATACCTGTTTCAATTTCGTTTCTCTTTAGAAATGCTATACAATCCATAAACCTTTCAAATTGTTTCTTTGTATATTTATCATCATAAAAACTAACAGAAAAGTGAGAATAGGTTCCTTCTATTTGAATTTGTTTTATTGATTTTAAACTTTCTATCAATTCTATTTCATTGCTATAAACGAATCCATATCTTCCAAATCCTGTATCAATTTTTAAATGAACTCTTATTTTTTTGTTTTGCTCCTCTCCTATTTGTTCTGCTACCATAATGTCTTCTTTTGAACCAATTGTTAAAATAATATTATTTTGTACTAAAGTTTCCACATCTTTTTTGATGGCTGTGGAAGATAACATTAGAATCTCTTCCTTGATTCCTGCTTTTCTTAATTGCAAAGCTTCTGCTAAAGTTGCCACAGCAAAAAATGAAATCCCTTGATCCCTCAAAAACTTAGTAAATTCTACTAGTCCCAATCCATATGCATTGGCTTTTACTACGGCTATCATTTGAACGGGATTTCCCCTATCATCTTTCCCTGTTTTCTCTAAAAATTTTTTAATTTGTTCGATATTATACCTCAAATCTTCTTTTTCGATTACTAATGTATTCAAATTTTCCTCCTTATGGTCGTATGTTATAAAAGTATTTGCCTCTTATGTTATCTTCTCTAAACTCTATTTTTTCCATTTTCTTTTTAATTGTCGAATGGTTCTAAAGGCTTTTTCTGAAAAACGATATAATTTATAGGTAAATGGTTTAAATGGCAAGTAGACTTCTCCTACAAATTCTGTAAAATCCGCTCCAAATCCTTGCTTAAATCGGTATAAACCATATTGAGGATGACTTTCATCTACCACTCCTGATACCCCTCTAAAATCATAAATATCATCTTTTCTTTGAATTGCCATTTTTATCATTTCCCATTGTAACAAATAATTTGGCATTAAATTACGATGTTCATTGCTACTTGCTCCATATAGATACCATGTTTTATTCCCATAAAAAATAGGGATCACTCCTGAAATTGGTTTACCTTCATAATAAGCCATTAGAACTTTCATATGGTTTGGTCCTAAACAATCATACATTTTTTCAAAATAAGATAAAGGTCGAATGATAAATCCGTCTCTTGCTCCTGTTTCTATCATAATTTTATGAAAGTCTTTTAGGTCTTCTTTGTTTCCTTCCTTTATGGTAACTCCCTTTTTGGTTGCTAAACGGATATTGTATCTCCATTTTTGCTTAAAACCTGCCATAATTTCATCTTCATTTTTTCCTTTTATATCTAATCGAAATACATATCTTGGTTGAATTTCATCTTTGAAATCTTTTGCATCATCTTTTATATGATACCCTAAATTCGTTACTATCTTTCTAAAGTCTTGATCTTTACTTTCAATATCTGGCTCAATTCTTAATACAATTGCCTTATACTTTTTCGCTAATTCTTTTGCCCCATCTGTTAATTGCTTCATCACTTCCATATTATGAATATCACAAACTGGTCCTCTTGAAGAATACATAATATTTCCAAAGATTGGAATTTTACGAATTAAGACACATAAGGAACCAATAATTTCTCCATTTTTTCCTTCGGCTAAAATAATTTCTGGTTTCCAATATGGCTTTTTTACTTCTGCCCATTCTAAAGCTTGTTGAAAATTACATCGATCATGTCCTTCTAAAAATTTTTTATATTCTTTTTTATCTTCTTCCTTTTCTACAAATCTCATTTTTTCTCCTCTTATATCATTATTTACAATATATTGGTATTTTACACTAAATTAAAAAAATTTACAAGTACAAATCTCAAAACAATCAAAAATTTATCCACCCAAAAAGCCCTAGTAAAATAGGGCCTTTGGTTAAAAACAATATTCTGTTATACACTTAAATCAAATTCCGCTTATACTCCCTTTTTCAGATATTCATTAATTTCTGAAATTATGTCCCCATCTTTTTCCTCAGATAATTTCTGAATCCTTTTATCTTTTAAAGTAAGGATGGAAGACTCGATAGTCATCTCTCTTATTTCATCTGGTTCATAAAGACTATGAATATCTTTCCTTTTCTGCGTATGTTCGGTTTTTATTTTTATGTATGGCTTTTCTTCATCTATGTGATGCATGGTAGATGTCTGCCTTACATAAAGATATTCTTCCATCATAACACCTCTAAAGTGTATGGTGTAATTCAGAAATTGATTCTTTGGGTTGCGAAACCTCACTAATAACACTACTGTTCTCATGCTTTTTTCCTCCTCACATTTGAGCTGTCCATTTGTTTCATCGTCTTACCTTTTCAGAGTACTATATGTGTAAGAACTTTTTTACTATAACATATTTTTCTTTCTTTTTCAATAACAGGTTTACATTTATGTCTTTTATGATTATACATATTTTTCCACTACCACAATATTTCTATTACTTCTTGTAGTTCCTGCAAATTCTTTGATTAAAAACCTTCCTTTTCCTCGAATGGTAATGATATCATTTAACTTTAATTGCTTTGAAGTTTTGGTTTCATTTTGTCCATTCACAAATACTCTTTCTTGTGCTATGATCTGAACCGCTTTACTTCTAGAGGTTCTTGCTAAATCTGATACAAAATTATCCAATCGTAAAGAAGGTACAATAATCTTTATTGATTCCACCTTAATTTCTCTTTTTTGTAAATTCGTTATTTCTTCTATTGTTATTTTACTCTTTTCAAATCTTGTCAAAGTTGGTAACTGTTGTTTTAAAATATCAGCAAAATCTTCTAAAGTAACGATATCTGCTCCCTCTTCTCTCACAATAATGTCACCTATTTTTTCTCTTTTCAACCCCAATTTTACAATACCACCTAAATAATTTCGATGAGAATATTTCCCGATCTCCTCTTCTGGTAATATAATCCTTACTACTTTTAGCGTTTTTTCATTATTTTTTTCTATCATCTTTTCATCGTATTTATCTGGATAAATGATAAAAAGCTTTCTTTCTGCCTCTTCATATCCTCCCCATAACTTGTAATTCGTCATTTTCCATTTTCTTAAAAAATTTTCTACTAAAGAGACTTGATACATATCTAAAAAGAACTCTGTACTCTCTATCCTATCCCTTGCTTTAGAAAATTCTATTCTATCTAAAATCTGTGATAAACATAGCTTATCTTCTTGTTTTTTATAATCTTTTAATAATAATTGTTTGTCCATTTTATTTCCTTTCTGGGGATTTAGGGGACGTTCTTTAAAATCCCTATTTTGAAGATTGAAGGGACAGTCTTTTTAATTTAGCTATCAAAGAAATGTCCCTATTTTCCCAAAAAAGGGATTTTAAAGAACGTCCCCTAAATCCCCTCTTTTATTGTTTCTCTATCAACTTTATAAATTTTTTCCAGTTCTTCCACATTTCCATGTTCTATATATTGATCTGGATAAGCATAATTTTTTATGCTTATGTTTTGTAAATTTTGTTTTAAAATGACTTCTTGCACTGCAGTTGCTAACCCATTAATAATGGTTCCATCTTCTATGGTAATTACATTCTTTGTCTTTTGAATGGATTGCATGATTGTTTTTTCATCTAATGGTTTCAAAAATCTAGCATTGATTACTTCTACTGTTTTATCTTCTTTTTCCTTTTCAATTTCTTCCGCTAATTCCATTGCTTGTGTTACCATTTTTCCAATTGCAATTATCGTTAAATCTTTTCCTTCTTTCAATATTTCAGCTTTTCCTAATTGTAGTTTGTCTTGTTTTTCTATTTTATATTCCGCTTCTCCTCCTCTTGGATAACGAATGACAACAGGTTTTCCTAAATTCACTGCAAATGTTAACATTTCTTCTAATTCCTTAAAATCTTTTGGTGCCATAATCGTCAAATTAGGAACTAATCGAAAAAAAGCCATATCTAAAGTCCCTTGGTGAGTCTCTCCATCTGCTCCTACGATTCCTGCTCGATCTACACACATGATAACTGGTAAATTTTGTATGGCTACATCATGAATGACTTGATCATAAGCTCTTTGGTAAAAAGAAGAATAAATTGGTACAACTGGAATGATTCCTTCTTTTGCCATTCCTGCTGCTAATCCTACTGCATGTTGTTCTGCTATTCCTATATCAAAAAACCTTTTGGGAAATTCTTTGGCAAATTCCGTTAACCCTGTTCCATCTTTCATAGAGGCTGTAATAGCTACAATTTTACTATTTTCTTTTGCTAATTGAACTAATTTTTCTCCCAATACCTTCGAATAATCTTTTTTCTTTTCCTTGTTACTTTTACCAGTTTCTATATCAAATGGTCCAGTTGCATGGAATTTATCTGGATTTTGTTCTGCAATTTTATAACCTTTTCCTTTTTTTGTTAATACATGAATCAATACTGGACCTTCCAATTGTTTACTAATTCTTAACATTCTTTCTAACTCTTCTATATCATGACCATCTACTGGTCCCAAATAGCGAAATCCGATATCTTCAAAAAACATCTTTGGAATGATTAATTGTTTAATACTCCTTTTCATTCTTCTTACTATTTTTACGATTGGTTTTCCTATACCAGGTATCTTGATTATAATTTTTTTGGCTACATCACTAGATTTGCTATACGATTTTTTGGTTCTCAATTTACTAAGCAACATACTAACTCCACCAATATTTTTCGAAATACTCATTTCATTGTCATTTAATATAACCGTCATTTTTGTTTGACTCCAACCAGCATCATTTAAAGCTTCTAATGCCATTCCTCCTGTCAAAGCGCCATCTCCAATTACGGCTAATACGGAATTTTTTTCTCTTTTTATATCTCTTGCTCTTGCCATTCCTAGTGCTGCTGAAATAGAAGTTCCACTATGTCCTGTGTTAAAACTGTCACAATCTGATTCTTTACTCTTTGGGAATCCTGCTATTCCTTTTAATTGACGCAATGTTTTTAATGCTTCTTTTCTTCCTGTAATTATTTTATGGACATAAGTTTGATGTCCTACATCCCATACAATTTTATCTTTTGGTAAATTAAATACACTATGTAATGCTATAGTTAATTCTACTACTCCTAGGTTAGAAGCTAAATGCCCTCCATTTTTGGCTACTATTTCTATGATATACTTTCTTATTTCTTCTGCTAATTGCTTTTTTTCTTGGGTATTTAATTTTTTTACATCTTCTGGTTGATTTATTTTTTCTAGCATTTCCATCACCTTTTATTTTTTATTTGTATGGCTATTATATCATGTTTTATATGGCAAGTCAAAAAAAGAAGAGGATTTACTCCTCCTCTTCTTTTGGTGAAGGCAATAATTTTTCGATTATTTTTAATACCTCCACAATAGCGGTTATCAATGCTGCTGTTGTAGAGAGACCTTCAACAATCCGCTGAACCTTTTCTTTCATTTTTCTCTCCTTCTACTACTTTGATATTTATATTTTATCGCACAATTTACATAACGTCAATGTTCTCTTGTTTTTTTTCTAAAAATAGTATATAATTATATTATCGTTTTATAAAAAACTTTTCAGGAGGTATTGGCAATGAAAAAAGTTGATACAGGATGGGAGCCACTTTTTATGAAAGGTTCAAAAGGACAGATTTTTGTTTTAAATCTGTTAAAAAACGCTGGATATACCTTTGAGTGGATCCAGTTAGCACCTGGTTCTGAAATTCCTTACCATGTTCACACAACTGATTGTGAATGGTATATTAATGAGGTTACAGGTGAAAATTGGTTTTGCCCCCAGGGTGAAGGACATTGCTTTATCAATGACACAGATCACCCTGTCAATTTAATATCCCTCAGGAAAGTCATGTAAACCATGGCTTTCTTGTTTTTTAAATATAGTAACTCTCTTCTAATGAATGGATAAAGTGGGACAGGTACAACATAACCATTAATGGTTATGTTGTACCTGTCCCACTTTATCCATTCAGCCATATAATTATTAATTCACAATAATCTGATCTTCTTTTACTCCTACTTTTGTTAATTCATTCTTCTTTAAATTTCCTTCCAAAATTTCTTCTGCCAATTTGTCTTCTAATATACTTTGTATAGTCCTTCTTAAAGGTCTCGCTCCAAAATTCTTATCGATTCCTTTCTTTGCAATTAACTCTTTCACTTCTGGCTCTAGCTCAATCTTTATTTTTTGTATTGCTAATCGATTGGTTACTTCTTTTAGCATAATATCAATAATCTCTCCGATTTCTGAATCTGTCAATTTATGGAATACAATGATTTCATCAATTCGATTAATAAATTCTGGTCTTAATTCTCTTTTTAATGTTTCCATTACTTCTTTCTTTGTCTCTTCATATTCTTTTCTACTATTGTCTTCTTCTACTGTTTTTGTAAATCCTAAAGATTTTTTATCCGTAATCAATCTAGCTCCAAGATTAGAAGTCATAATAATGACTGTATTTTTAAAGTTTGCTGTCCTTCCTTGACTATCCGTTAAACGTCCATCTTCTAATATCTGTAATAGCATATTCATAACATCTGGATGAGCCTTTTCAATTTCATCAAAGAGAATCACAGAATAAGGCTTTCTTCTGATTTTTTCTGTTAATTGTCCTCCCTCATCAAATCCCACATATCCTGGAGGAGATCCAATTAATTTAGAAACAGAATGTGGCTCCATAAACTCGGACATATCTACTCTGATCATTGCATTTTCATCTCCAAATAAACTTTCTGCTAATGCTTTTGATAATTCTGTTTTTCCCACTCCTGTTGGGCCTAAGAATAGAAACGAACCAATTGGTCTTTTAGGATCTTTTAATCCCACTCTTCCTCTACGTATTGCCTTTGCAACTGCTTCCACAGCTTCTTTTTGTCCAATGACTCTTTCATGTAAACTCTTTTCAAGATTTTTTAATTTGATATTTTCATCTTCTGTTATTTTATTGGCTGGTATTCCCGTCCAACTGCTAATTACTTCTGCTATATTTTCTTCTACAATATTTACTACTTCTTTTGTATTTTTATTTTTCCATTTCTTTTGTTCTTTTTCATATTTTTCTTTTAACGCTTTTTCTTTATCTCGCAAAGTTGCTGCCTTTTCAAATTTTTGACTTCTTACTGCCTCTTCTTTATCTTTTTGGATTTCCTCAATTTGCTCTTCCAATTCTTTCAAATTATCTGGTTCTGTATATGTTTTTAACTTTGCTCTAGATGCTGCTTCATCAATTAAATCAATGGCCTTATCTGGTAAAAATCGATCATTGATATAACGAACTGACATCGTCACTGCTGCCTCAATTGCTTCATCTGTTATTTTCACTTCATGATGTGCTTCGTACTTATCACGAATTCCTTTTAAAATCTTTATGGTATCTTTTTCACTTGGCTCATTGACTGTAACAGGACTAAATCTTCTTTCTAAGGCTGAATCTTTTTCAATATATTTTCGATATTCATTTAGAGTTGTCGCTCCTACTAATTGAATCTCTCCTCTCGCTAATAATGGCTTTAATATATTAGCCGCATCAATGGCTCCTTCTGCTGCTCCAGCTCCAACAATCGTATGCAATTCATCAATAAATAAAATAATATCTCCTGCTTTTTTTACTTCTGCTAATGCTTTTTTAATTCTTTCTTCAAAATCTCCTCTATATTTTGCTCCTGCTACCATCCCTGAAATGTCCATACTTACTACTCTTTTATCTTTTAAGATTTCTGGCACATCTCCTATTACTATTTTTTGTGCCAAACCTTCTACTACTGCTGTTTTTCCTACTCCTGGTTCTCCCATTAAGCAAGGATTATTTTTGGTTCTTCTTGACAATATTTGAATGACTCTTTCAATTTCCTCTTTTCTTCCAATAATAGGATCTAATTTTCCTTCTATTGCTTTTTTTGTTAAATCTTCTCCAAATTGATTTAATGTTGTTGTCTGATTATAACTTCCTGCCTTTTTATCTAGCTTTCCACTTTTTTCTTCTCCTTGTACTTCTTCTCCTTCATTAATTACTTTGATTACTTCATTATATAATTTAGGAATATTCACATTTAATTCCAATAAAATCCTAGTTGCAATGCAGTCTCCTTCTCTTAAAATTCCGATTAATAAATGTTCTGTCCCCATATAATTATAGCCTAATTTTCTTGCTTCCATAAAAGCATTTTCAAATACACGTTTTGTTCTTGGTGTAAATCCCAATGTTTCAATAATTGGATCTTCTTGTCCAATCAATTCTATCATTTTATCAATTACTTGATCTGGAGTTACTTCTTGATTATCCAAAACTTTAGAAGCTACTCCACTTCCTTCTTTGCTTAATCCATAAAGAATATGTTCTGTCCCAATATAATTATGTCCTAACTCAATTGCTACTTCATTCGCTAATTCAATTGCCTTTTTGGCTCTATTTGTAAATTTATAGGTCATATTTTTCACTCTCCTTTTTATTAATTTTCTTTTAAAATCTGTTGTATTACTTCTGCCCTTTTTATATCCCTTTCCATCGCCTCATATTGCTCTCCTAAAAATTTCTGCAAATTAGCAGGTTTGGTATATAAATATAATTTTTGTACTTTTATATCTGTTAACTCTTTTAAAATACCTAAATCTGTTCCTAATTTTATATTCGATAATAAATTTCTTGTTTCTTCTGATGAGATTTTTTTACAATAATTCAAAATCCCATAACTTCTATAAACTAAATCTTCTAATGCAAGATCATCTTTGGCTAATATTTTTCTTGCCTCTCTTTCTTGTTTTATAATTTGCTCTACAATTACTTTTAAGTTCTGTACAATTTCTTTTTCTGTGATTCCCAAAGTTTGTTGATTTGATATTTGGTACATATCTCCTGTACTTTCTGAATTCTCTCCATATACTCCTCTAACATCCATTCCAAAACGATGAATCGTTTCTAATACCTTCTTTGTATTTTTGGTTCTTGAAAGAGCTGGCAAATGTATCATAACAGAAGCCTTTAGCCCTGTTCCTACATGGTTTGGACATGCGGTTAAATAGCCATATTTTTTATGAACGGCATATCCTAAGACTTCTTCTATTTTTTGATCAATTTCTATGGCTAAGTTTAATGTATTTTCTAAGTCAAATCCACAACTGAAAATTTGAATTTCCAAATGATCTTCATTTCCTATCATAATACATATATTTTCCTCTTCATTGATCAAGATACTACCTGTTTCATTTTTCTTTAAAACAAATTCTGGACTAAGTAAATTCTTTTCCACTAGACTCATTTTTGTAATATCATCCATATCTTCTAGCCTAAGAAATTGCAATCCATATCCAATGGCATAAATCCCTTCTTTGATTTTATTTTCGAAAGCTTCTCTTTGTTCTTTTTTCGCAAGAGCAAATGGAAAGCCATGAATGTTTCTACTTAATCGTATTCTTGTACTTTTTACTACATCTGAATTTTCACAACTTTGTAAATACCAATTCATCCTTATTTCTCCTTTTCTATTTTTTTGATTTCGTCTCTTACTTTGGCAGCATCTTCATATCTTTCCTCTTTAATTGCTTGTTTTAATTCATTTTGTAATTCCTCTAGCTTATTTCTTTCTTTTTTATTTTCTACCTTCTTCTCTTTTTCTACTGTTTCACTTCCTATCTTTTCCTCTATTTTTTGATCAATCATTTTTCCAGTTCTCCCTACATGATGGTTGGCACCTTGTATTTTTCGGATAATTGGATCTAACCTCTCTTCAAATACAGTATAACAGTTTTCACATCCCAATTTTCCTGTATTGGCAATTTCTTCAAAGGTAAATCCACAGTTCTTACATTTTAAAGCTTTCATTTCTTTTACCAAAGGCATAAACTCTGGAGTTCCAAAATCTTCTAAAAATCCTCCAAAAAAACTTGAAAAATCAATCGGCATACTAAAATTCATATTATTGATTCCTAATTTCTTACTACATTCCTCGCATAAATTCAACTCCTTTGTTTTTCCATTTATATTTTCTGAATATCGTACATTAGCTTCTCTCTTCCCACAATTATCACATAACATAATTATTTCCTCCTCTTTATAGAATTGAAAATCAATCCTAACTTATTTTTTTCTAAAAATTCATCATCCTTCTATATTCAATAACATATTTTTAAAGATTCTCGCTCTTACTCTATCTTTCTCCATCTTGTCTAATTGTAAAACATTATCACTTGTTGCTACCTTTAACAATTTTGCTTCTTTTGCGCCTATCATGTTATAACTTAGAAAATCACTAATTAATATATCCACCTCATTTGCTGTTATTTCATTTCCTATATTATTTATAATATGCAGAATATAATCTGATTTTGTATTGTTTACCTTTTTAATCGTGATATGCCCTCCTCCACCTCTTCTACTCTCTACATAGTAGCCTTGAGATGGTTTAAATCTCGTAGCAATCACATAATTAATTTGAGATGGCACACAATTAAATTGCTCCGCTAATTCATTTCTTTGTATCTCAATGCTATCTTCTTCATCAAACAATTCTTTAATAAATCCTTCTATCAGATCTGACATTCTCATTTCCTTCTCCTCCTTTTGGCTAAACTGGGACAGTCCCACTTTAACCATTCCTTTCACAAATGCTCTATATTGTCACATTTCTCAAGTTCGTCTTTGACTTTCTTTGACTTACAATTTAATTATACTCTTTTTATTTCTTTTTTCAAGATCTTTTTTTGACTTTTTCTGACTTTAAAGTGTTTTTATTCTCCTATTTTTTCTACTTTTCCTGTTTTATCTCTTTTTTTCATTGTTTTTCACTCTTTTTCTTTCCTCTTTCTTTGTCATATCTTCTAATTTTTCTACCTTCTCTTTTTGTTCTGGCAAGGATACCCATGCAAAATAAGAGGATACAAATTCTCCGTATTTTGTGGCATCTTCTCCCACTTCTGCTATACTATATTCTATTTGTTCTTCTTTTTCTTCTTTTTTATTTTTTTCTGACATAAAAAATGCACACTCCTTTTTATTGTTATGTGCATTTTTTTTTATTTTATTCAGTTTTGTATAAGTTTCTCCATTTAAGTCCTAATGTTTTTGTTTTACCATAAGGCTGGACGGAAACCAATACTAGCTGAACTTCTTGTAGTCTCATAAGCATTTCTAAAAATCACTTGACTTCTAACAGAAGCAACTGTTGTATTAGTCCAACCAGAATATATACCTCCTTGTGCAACACAATATGTTTTTACTCCACTTATATAATGTCTTTCCAAAGTCCATTCCTCAACGTTTCCTCCATAATCATAAATCCCTAATACGCTATTTCGATCTGAAGCTCCTGTTGTCAATAATATAGATGTCCCTCCTGTTTTAGTAGCCCCTTTTGCATCTTCCCAAGAATTCTGTGCACTTGGGTTTATTGTACACCTTCCTCTTGTTAATAAGAAATTAGCATCTGCAAAATTCCCCCACGTATTTCCATCTGCTTTCATTTCAGCCTCCGTCTTTCCTGCTTTTACCTCTATATATTTTGATACTAATCCTCTTTGTATTCCAAACATTAAACTACTTGTCTTTCCTCCTGTTGCTAATTCTTTTGATTTTTCCTGTGCTTGACTAGGAGTTACAAAATTATAGGGATACATATCTCTTTTTATTACTACATCGGTTAAAACATTAGATTCATTGTATCTAGCTGTTTCTGTTCCTGCTTCATATTTTCCAATATAAAACCCTCCATGTTCATATACACTCTTTAACATACTATTTTTCCATTTAGTATAATCTATTGAACTTGCAAAACCATGTTGTGCAGCTGAATAAAATCCATCTGAATAATACTGACTTGGTCCATACGTATCTCCGACATATTTTTTCATAACAGCTTCTATCTTTAAATAATCTTCTGAATTTTCTGGCGCCGTTCCTTCATTATATTCAGTATTAGTATAAATAGACTTTGGTACTTCAATCCACACCCATTCATTTCCATTACTGTCTGTCATAATAAAACCTGTATCCAAATTTCCTTCTACTTTTTGTGCTCCTTCCGGTACAAATGGAGTAGTATCTGCTGTTGTTGGAGGAGTGATTGATCCTGAGCCATCACCTGTTGAACCATCACCTGTCGTATTATTTCCACCTGTTGTGTTATCTGAACCATCGCCTGTTGATACTTTTCCAATATAATCGTCTAATTTCCCTGTAATCTCATATCCTAAATCCGTTCTAATTGCCCCAGTTTCTTTATCAACTTGATCCTCATTACTAATAATTTCTTCATTTTTTAATTCTGCAATGACATCATCGATTCCTGGATCCCTGTGTTTTTGTTCTGCCTTTATAATAGCCATTTCTACTTGTTCTTCCAAACTTGCCTTTTCCGCCAATTCCTTTGCTGTCCTTGCTTCTTTTATTATGCCTTTATCACTTGTTAAACTTCCAATCGTTACTCCTGCAATAATAATTAATACCACTATTGTAATTACCAATGCAATTAAGGTAATTCCTTTATTGGTATATTTTTGTTCTTTTACACTTCTTCTCTTCTCCATGTAAATCCCCTTTCTTTTGTTCTTTCTCTCTTCCCTATTATCACCTATTTTAAAACGCCATATACATTGTTTCGTTCCTTATTTTACTTCATTTAAAATAGTTTTTAATTTACTGCCTTCATTGTATCAATAATCAAATTTATTGTCAATAAGTTGATCTTTTTTACAATGTTTTTAATTGTAGGTTAGTCAATCATATGTCACAAATTTTTGAAATTAATATACTTTGA
>CASAUJ010000024.1 GCA_949118805.1 uncultured Clostridia bacterium
TGTCTCCAAATCCTAATATCGTTTCTGCAATAATTACCCATATGGAACCATGTGTGTATTGCAGTTGTGGACACTTTTTCTATCCTACTTTTTTCTCATAATTCTTTCTAGCACATATAAAATTATTATTTAAATCTTGTAATGGTTTAAAATTGAAATAAATATCAACTTGCTTATCGCTATGAATTTCAATTTTTTCTATAAACTCTCTAATTATTTCTTTTGTTGGTTTCTCCATATTAAGAAATTCTTCTATTAAATTATCTAATCTTCTTTCACTTTTTGTTTTATCATTTTCTCCAGATAGTTCTTGTTCAAGTTCTTTGATGTTTTGTTCATATCCTTTTACGACTTCTTTTATTCTATTTGCATTTTTCATATATTCGTCTAGTGTAATAATTCCTGCCAGTCTGTCATCATACATTACTTCTAATTTTCTAGCTTCACCATCTACCTGCTGTTTAAAAAATTCTATTTGCTTTTTTATATCAAATTCTTGTGCCTGTTTTGTTTTAGTTTGTTTTGCAATTTCTTCTAGTTTTTTTGTATTGGTATATTCTTTGCAAACTTCTCTTAAAACTTCTAACATTTGTTCTTCAAAAACTTGATAATTAAAATTGTGTGGTGAACATACATCAAATTTTCCAAACCTTCCATATCTTTGACATCTCCCATAGATATTTCCATTTTTATCTGGACTTCTTATTCCAATATATCCTTTGCAATCATAACATCTAAGTAATCCCTTAAATAAATAATCATTTTGAACTACTCTTGAACCTTTTGTTGCATTTATTATTTTCTTTGCTCTTTCAAAATCTTCTTTACTTATAATAGCTTCATGCATATTTTCTACTTTTATCCAATCTTCTTCTGGTAAATCTATAAATTTTTTAGATTTAAAACTTACTTTCTTTCTTTTTCCTTGTATAACTGTTCCTGTATAAATTTCATTTGAAAGAATAAATCTTACTGTAGATTGTTGCCATAGTCCATAAGTTAGAGATTTTGTTCCTCTTTTTCTCTTGTTATAATCTGATGGGATTGGAATTTTCTTTTTACTTAAATAATCTGCTATTTGCATTGTACCAAAACCTGCTAAATATTTTTCATATATTAGTTTTACAACATTTGCTGCTTCTTCATCTATTATTAAATGGTATTTATTTTCTAGATCTTTTTTATAGCCATAAGGTGCTGTTCCTAAATATTCTCCAAGATTTCTTTTTGATTGTAATACACTATTTATTTTCTTTGATGTATCTTTTGCATACATTTCATTTAATATTGATTTAAATGGTGCTATATCATTGTTTGATGTATCATAAGCAGTATCTATATTGTCTAATATTGCAACAAATCTCACTTCATGTTCTGGAAAATATGTTTCAATGTAAAGTCCTGATTGCACATAGTTTCTACCAAGTCTTGATAAGTCTTTCGTTACTACCATATTGATTTTACCTGCTTCAATATCTGCTATCATTCTATTAAATGCAGGTCTATCAAAACTTGTACCACTTACGCCATCATCAACATATTCTGATATAAAGTTTAATTTGTTTTCTTTGATGTATTGCATTAGCAAAGTTCTTTGGTTTCCAATACTTTCGCTTTCTTGATATTTTTCTTTTTCTTCATCTTCTCTTGAAAGCCTTATATATATGCCTACTTTATAATCAATATTATTCATTATTGTATAGCTCACTTTTACCTCCTTCTTATGCTATTTAAAGATAATGAGATAATATTGATACTCTTTGCAAGTATTATAACAGATTATCTCATTAAATACCATTATTTTACTTTAATTTTTCTTTAGACAATAATTTCCAAATGCTCTTTCTATTATTCTCTCTAATGCTTCTCCTTTTTCATTAAATATAATATTTATTTTAAAATCATTTTTCTTTTTATACTTTTTCTTTTCTATATTTTCTTCTTGCATAAATCTCACTCCTTTAGTTGTAATTATTTCCAATTTCTCCTTTCTTTATACAATATACTTCTCTTATATCTTATAAATTTAAAAACTACAAGTGGATTTAATCCCATATGAAATTTGCCCTCATTCCTCTTTTAAGAGAATCGCCCCTTTACATCACGTTAGCCAGACGAAAGTTTCATTATCTGTGCTTGTAGTTTGCTATTCAATTTTCAATGTACATTTCCATTTTTTGACTTTTTATATGTTGTGTAATATAATAATGTCAAACATTTTATGAATTTATTGTAATTTGTTATAAATAAAATTAACACTAGACAATCTCAAAAAAATTTTTATTAATTTTAGGTTGTTTGATTTAGGGGGTGATAAAAAATGCCTTATCACATAGCATTTGATAGAGATAAAAATTTAGAATTTATACTTTATAAAAGTACTGCTTTTATGAAAGATATGTTTTGTACAACTAACTATCCACTATCAATAGAAGATACCATAGGAACTTTTCTTCTAATGTTTCTTAATACAGATTTTGAAAACTTTGAAGAGTGTTCTGCTTTTATCTATCATTTTTGTTTTGCAAATTTTTATTGTGAAAAATATCCTAATAAAGTTTCAAAAGATTATTTTTATAGTATAAAATTGACACATAAAGATTTTCTACGAGAATTAAGAAATATGGTTAATGAAGAACAAAGTATGTTTTTATATATAAAGCACATGTTTCTAAAAAATTTACAACTTCCATACAACGAAGAATTTCTTAAAAGTGATGATGAAGAAGATGAAGAAAATTCTAATCTTGAAAACAACTCTGATGTTTCAAACATTGATACTCCTTATAATTTAATCGAAATTAATAATTTCTTGGAAAATGTAACTTTAGATTTTGACTTGTTTCGATTTTTATTAGGAAAAATTAATATATACAAATATAATGTTCCTTATGGTTTTTATTGTGATAATATTTTTAGTATTTTAGGACTCGAATTTAAAGAATTTATGAGCTGTAAAAAACATACTATACGAAAATGTCAAAATTGTGGACAATATTTTATACCCAATAATTTAAAAGAAACTAAATATTGTAATGAACTTTTTGAAGAAACTGGGAAAACTTGTAAGCAAATTGGAAAAGAATTGGCTTATAAAAAATCACTACAAGAAGATAGTCTTTTAGATAAATATCGAAAAAGATATATGTCTCTTGCAAGTTCAGTTTCTCATTATGGAACTGATAGGGCTATAGAGAAATTTGAAAAATATAAAAAAGATGGAGCTATTATTAAAAAGAAATATTTAAATAAAGAAATTACTCCTAAAGAATTTGAGAAATGGATTGAAAGTACAAAAAAATAGAAAAGTATACATATATTCAATTTTCCAATTTACTAATACATATACTCTTGCAATTCATATTTACTTAAAATTGATTTTAAGAAGGAATAGACTTCCTTTAATATCTAATACCTATACTGTATATATTCCATAAAATATATAATCTGACTTAATATTAGAGCGTGGCACGAAAACCAGTGTTGTTATAGTTGTTATTAGGATTGTTGTAATTGCGATAGCAGGCAGGATAATTGTTTCCATTATTGTTGTAATTGCCACCACGGATAACACGATACGAATGCCTTTTTTAAGTCTATCCCTCTATATAAAACATACTTTTTCTTAAATTATAAGAATCTGCATGTTTAATATAGCCTAGCCAACCTGCTATACTTCTTTGTATTTCAGGTAATGTTATTTTGCCTTCTTTCAATTGTATTGTATATCTTTTTAATTTTCTTTTCATTCTACATTTACTTGTATGTCTTATTTTTAGTCTTTTCTCATTGATTTTATAACCACAAAAATTAACTCCTTGTATATCTTTAAAAATTCTTGTTTTTGAGTTTAAAGTTAATTTTAAATTTTCTTTTAAAAATTTAGTCATATTATTTAAGCTATCTTTTGCAATTTCTTTATTTTCACACATTATAACCATATCATCCATATATCTGTAATAATATTTGCATTTTAATTTGTGTTTAACATACTGATCTAATTCATTTAAATATATATTAGCAAACATTTGAGATGTATAATTACCTAAAGGAAGTCCTACCATGCCTTCTGTAGATAATAAAATTTCTCTAGTTAACCATAGTAACTTTTTATCCTTCATTTTTCTTTTTAATATTTCCCAAAGTATTCTTTTATCTATATTTTGAAAATACTTTGTAACATCCATTTTTAATATGTAATAATTCTTCCATTTAGATTTTGCACTTCTCATTGCTTTTTGAACATCTTTAGATGCTTTATGCATTCCTCTTCCTTCTATTCCAGCATATGATGTACTAATAAATTGTGGTAAAAAATATGGTTTTATAAAATTTTCAACATACCATTGATGTACTACTCTATCTTTATATTCAGACGCCATAATTATTCTTTCTTTTGGCTCATATATTTTAAATCTTGTATAACCACCATGTTTGTATGTACCATTTTTTAATTGTTTCTCCAATTCCAATAATTCTTGTTCTAGTCTTAATTCAAATAAAATTATCTTTTTCTTTTCTCTTTTCCCACATCTTGCTTTTTTATGTGCTTTTAGTAAATTTTCAAACGATACTGAATTATCATATATATTTTTAATTGTTTTAGGCATATTTCTTCACCTCTAGTGATTTAATAAGTCCACCTAAAATCTTTCCAATTTCAGCTAATAACTCATTGCTATACTTATATTTCTTTTCATCTATCCATTTTTGATTATACATGATTCTTATACAAATTCTTTGATAATATATATTACTATCAACAATGTTATATATTGCTAATCTTTTATTTTTATCTATTTTACTTGCTAAAAGAATATTCTTTAACATTTCATACATACTTGTTTTTACTTCTGTTCCTATACTAAATTTTTCTATTCTTGGAAGTTTAAGTAATATTATAAGCATATATTCAATATACTTTTCTATTTTTACTATGATTACCAATTTGTTATCTTTGTTTTTTTCCATTTTCATATTCACTCCTATTAAAAATTTAAAAAAGAAAGAGAGACTCTGAAATTTCAAAGTTCTCTCTTTCTATCTGTGTTTGAAAACAAATTAGCGTAGTTTTACAGTGGTCAGTGCTACTTAATACAAAGCGTGGCACGAAAACCAGTGTCGTTACAGATGCTACAAGGATTGCAGTAATTGCGACAGCAGGCAGGAAAATTGTCGCCATTACCGAAGTAATAGCCACCACGGATAACACGATACGAACTGCAGTTCTGTTCTTGTGTCCATTCATCTACATTACCTGCAAAGTCGTAGATGTTATTAGCACACCATTCTTCTTTGCTTCCTGTTTCAACTACTTTCC
Organism: uncultured Clostridia bacterium; assembly: GCA_949118805.1. GTDB lineage: Bacteria > Bacillota > Clostridia > TANB77 > CAG-508 > CAG-269. The sequence goes on from CASAUJ010000024.1 coordinate 5,321, forward strand.
TCGGAGAATTCTCTGTATTCCAATGGTTGCCCCATTCAGTAGAGTCCTCTGCAATTTCAGCAAGAGTTTTAACTTCCGTTTTGATAAACCATTCCAATACCGAATCATATTCTGCACCAAAAGTCAGATGACTCTTAACTGCTTCATTATCTTCGATAGTGGATGCAACCTTCTTGGCATCATTAAAATTGATGTTTACCCACGGCATAACGCCTTTTACCGACTGTGGTTTTCCTTCTGAACTTTTGGAAATGTTATAACGAGAAATATAAAATCCCCCATATTTCTTAGCACTTTCAAGTTGTTCAAGCAGTTCACCATTTAAAGCTTCATTGAATTCATCATCCGAAAATTCATTGTTCATATAATTCCGTCTGCCGAATTTCTCCGAAAAATGTTCTCCATCAAGTGTTCCATTAGAGTCGAGACTTCCAACAGGAATCCATACAAACTGGCTTCCATCAGAACATCTTTCAATTACAAATCCATTGTTCCATTCTCCACAGACATGCTTATATCCTTCTGGAATTGGAGGATTTACATAGTTTGTAGAGTAGACATTGGCTGTATCAATGTTCAGAGCTCTGATAATTAACTCTCCACTTGTTCCCTCTGAGACTTCAAAGGTTATACCCTTTTCTGCCTCAAGCACAAATCTTTCATACCGTTTCATAGTTTATACCTCCTTAAGTGATAATTTTATAACGGTTTCAACATGGCTATTGCCATTATGTTAATAATACCACATTTTCTTGCATTTTGCAAATTTTGTAAACTTTGAATTTATTTAATTATATATATTTAAATTGTACTATTTCTTTTTATTGAATTTATGTCTAATAAATTCACCAATCCCCCCTATTATAAACAATACAATAAAAAATCCAATTAGTAATAATATTTGATTTCTTCTTTCTTCTTCTGGCAATTTACTTAAATAAAAGTAATAATCCATCCATAACATTTTTAATTCTTCCTTTCCTATTTTCATAACTGTATTTCGGTTGTATTTTATACACCATATTTTAAGTATAATTTCAATAGATTTAAAAATAATATGAAAAGAGGTTATATTTATGGATAAATTTTTTATGAAAAAATCTACCGAAGCCAACATTTATAAAAGTATTAGGTTTCCTGTTGAAATAAATTCTCAAATTATTGAAATAGTTGATAAAGCTAACGAAGGACTTGATAAAAAAGAATATTCTTTTAATGGTTTTGTTGTATCTGCTTGTGAGTTTGCACTAAAACATATGAGATAATACTTATAAAGAGCAAACAAATTTCGCTTGCTCTTATTTTTCTAAATCCCATTCTTTCTCTTTTTCTTCTCTTTTTAATTGTTTTTCTGGATCAATTAATGTATTTGTCTCTTTTTCAAAATTTCTAACTAATTCTTTTGATTCTCCAATTCCAAATTTTTGACAAATCCACTCTATAAATTTTTCAACTGTTTCATAAAACTTATCTACTATTTTGTGCAAATGGCTATTTTCTTTTTCTAAACTTTTAATTTTACTTTTATATTTCCATTCTATATCAAATTCTTTTTCTTTATATTCTGCCTTAATATTATCTACTTGACTGTGCAATTCTTTATTGTCTGCAATTATAAAATCTCTTTCTTTTTGATATTTTTCTACTTCTTCAATTATTTTAGTTTGTCTTGATAATTCTCTATGTAAATTCAAATTATCTTTGTATAAGTTTTGAATAACATCATCTTTTGGTTTTATGATTTCTTCTAAAATCTTTTCATCTCTTTTCTTTGACAATCTATTAATATTAATATCATCAATATTTGGAACATCTGGCAACTCTAATTTGATATTTTTTAAGATTTCTTTTGTCTGTTTAAAGTTTGTTATCTTTTTATACTCTTCAACAGAATAATGTTGTCTATTAGTTTCTTCTTTTGGCAACCCTCTTTGCAATTCAAATCCATTTTCTATCATATACTTGTAAAAAGCATCTTGTAATTGTCTGTAACTATCTTTTTCCTTCCAAAATTCACTACAAGCAGGCTTATCAATAGGATTTCCTTTTTTATCAGTTGTATGGACTACTGGCAAAAAAATCAAGTGCATATGAGGTGTTTGTTCATCTCTATGCACTTTGGCAGATATTATATATTGTTCTCCTAAATTTTTATATTCAGTTACAAATTGATATGCAGTTTCAAAAAATCTTTTTGTTTCTTCTTCTCCTATTCTTTCAAAAAAATCATGATCTGATGTTATTATATATTCACAAGCTATATTACTTACAGTTTTTATTTGTCCTTTCAAATTATATTCTTTTCTTATTCTATCAAATTCTTTTTCGTAACTATATTGTGGTGATTTTATTGAATAATTCAAATATGATTTTTCTTTATCTATATTTTCATTTGAATAATTTTTATTTCTCCTTTCATTGTGCCTAAATATTCCTTTCAAATTTTCTCTTTTGTATTTTGTATTTCTAATAATCGCATAGCTCATTTTTTATCTCCTTGCTCGTGCTAATAAACACGATTAAATTTTATAATTTTCTCTTTTTTTAACTTGTGTTGTAACATAACTACAATACTTTTTTAACGCTATTCGCTAAAAGTATTTGTTGTGGCAGGGAAATATTTATTTTTCCCCACACCCCTTTACCAAAAAATATCTACATATTTTTTGGGTTTTAGTTAAAATTGCTATTTGCAATTTTAACTAAAAAATCAGCTACCAAAGTAGTTTATCTACTTTAATTGCTGATTTTATTTATACAAATGCGTCTGCATTTGCATATAATTTAGTAAAGTCAAAGGTTGTATAATCTCTTCCATTATAATCCGATTTATATCTCTTATTGCTATTCGAACTATTATTATATATCTTTTTATTTTTTATATTATTTATTATATCTTTGTCATTTTTGCCCATAAGGTATGGTTGTTTTTGACTATCTAAATAGCTATTTTCTTCAATACCCTCTTGAACTTCTTGACTATACCTATTGATATTTTCAACTATAGGTGTAATCTGTCTTTCTTCTATTTCTTTACTATCTATTTTGTATTTTAACTTAACACTTACATATCCTTTATCTTTTAGTGAACTTATAATTTTAGATACTCTTTCGTGTGTTACCTTTACTATATTAGCAATATATTTATTACTTGCAAAGCAACTTTTAGTTTCTTCACTTAAATACATAATTATTGCAAGTATTATTTTTTCTTTATCCGACAATTCTTCATTTAATAAAATTTCTGCTGGTATCCATATTCCTTTTAATTTTTGCATTTGCACTCCTCCTTTCGTTTAGTTTTTATTCACTCCACGTTCAATTTTGTAGCTTTTAAAATTGTTTTTAGTATAATTTTAGGTCAAAAAAATAAACCTTAAAATTTTTGTTTTTTAAGGTTTATTTAATATGTGAAAAACTAAAAATCATTTTTATTAATCTTGTTTCACATTTTTAAATTATCTGTATTTTAATTCATTTTGTTTGCACCAATTAATAGCTATTTCTTTATTTTTTCATATATTTTGTATTTCTTCCACTTCCTATTATTTGTATTAATCCTTCTTTTACCATTGTTCCAAGTACTGCCTCAACTGTTGTGCTACTGACATCTGGTAGTATCTTGCAAATTTCAGACTTTGAGATAGGTGTTAGATTATTTAGTACTGTTGCTTCAATTCTTGCTTTTTTCGTAATTTTATTGCTATTTACAACACTAAATCTTTTATCTAATTCTTTATAACACATATATAAAGTTGATAAAAAATTCTCTATAAAAGGAATATAACTATGTTCATTTTCTAACCAATTAATAGAAGATAATCTTAGTGCTTCATAATAATTTCCTTTACTATTATTTATTTGTTCTTCAAACGAAACATATTTACCAACATCAAATCCATTTTTATATAATAATAACAATGTTAATAGTCTTGACATTCTTCCATTACCATCTCTAAATGGATGTATGCAAAGAAAATCAAGAATAAAACATGGAATTAGCAATAATTGATTAATATTATAATTATTACTTGCGTCATGATATGCAAGTATAAGTTGTTCCATTGCCTCTGGTGTTTCTTTTGCTGATAATGGTTTAAATCTCACTTTCCTGTTTCCGTCTTTATCTTCTTCTACAATATAGTTTTCGTTTATTTTATATTTCCCTGCATCTTCAATTCCTGTATATGACATCATTATTTCATGTAATCTTAAAATTGTATTTTCACTTAATTCAATCTCTTCATAATGTAGATGTATTTCATTTAAGCTATCACGATAACCCGCAATTTCATTTTCATTATGATTTAATGGTTTACTGTTTTGATTTACTATTTCTTCTATACGTTCATCACTAGTTACAATTCCTTCTATAGCATTTGAACTTTTAACTGATTGTACTACTGCTATTTTTTCTAATTCTGTAAATATTTTTTCATATTTATCTTTTCTTATCTTTGCTCCTGTTTTTAATGCATATATAGTTCCTGTTATATTTATCAAATTGGCTGGTAGTAAGCCATTATCAAGAAAAGAATAATTAAATTTTTTCATTTTATTTCCTTCTTTCTGCATATACTCTATGACTTTATATGCATACATGTTATATTATCTGCATATATTTTATCATTTTATATGCATAAAGTCAATGATATTCTGCATATAATTTTTAATTTTATATGCAGTAAAATTATAATTATTTTCTCACAATTTTGTTTACTATACTAAACAAAATTATTATTTTCATTGCTTTTATTTATTGTACTAAACAAAATATGTTTTTTAATGATTTTTGTTCAGTGTATAATTTATGTATTTAAGAGTATCAATATTAAGTTAGTCGTTCGAGCATTTGCTAAGTTACGAATAACTTATGCAACCGAACATTGTGAGGTTGTATTCCTTAAAAACTGTCCATAATCACAACACTCATGTGTATATTGCCCTCCATTTTCCCTTACTCCTGGCAAATATGCTTTAATATAACCTGGTTCTAATTTTCCTTTTTCAAAAGGTGGATCTAATAATTTAATAATTCCATTTTCTCGATCAATCAAATGATTTTCTAAGCTTTCCATTGAAATATATTTTTTGTCATTATCTCCTACTCCAGAGATAACACTCCAACTCTGTGCAATACTATCAATTCTACATTCTTCGTTTTCCATGCTTCCTAGAACATTTCCATCATCCATAAAAGCTCTTTTATACCATCTACCATCCCATCCATTTGTATTTAATGCTCTCTTTAGATCATTTCTTATTTTTTCATATTTTTGTGCATCAGATTCTTCACCTTTTTCTTGGCAAATTGGTATCCATTGTTCTAAAATGGAACTTAAGAAAAATCCAAGCCATACACTTTCTCCTTTTCCCTTATTTCCTACGGTACTAAATCCATCATTCCAATCTCCTGACCCAATTTTAGGCAAACCATTTTCGCCAAAACGCAAACTTCTTTCAATTGCTTTTTTACAATGTTCATAAATACTTCCTTGTTGCTTTGAAGGTAGATATTTTTCATATCTTTCATCTTGATTTTCTTCTAATTCTACACCTTCTAGATAAGGTGTCTCCACTTCCAAAATACTCTTATCCCCTGTAAAATTAATATATTCCATCACCAAATAAACCAACCATAATAGATCATCTGAAAATCTTGTTCGAATCCCTCTATTGGTTTCTTCATGCCACCAATGTTCTACATCACCTTCTTTAAATTGATGTTGGCTGTGTTTCATAATCTGTTTTTTTACTATATCAGGATCAAAATATTTTAGTCCAATGACATCTTGCAATTGATCTCGAAAACCATAGGCTCCCCCAGATTGATAATATCCTGTTTTTCCCAGTAATCGACTATTTACAATTTGATATATCACCCAACCATTTAATAAAATATTTAACGATTCCAATGGTGTATATACTTGTAATTTCTCTAGGAAGTTCTTCCAACCTTCTTTTACTTGGTTAAGTTCTTGTTTACAATTGGCTATCTTTTGATATTTATATGCTATATTTTTACAATCTATTTCTTCCTCTTCTGCTCCCAAAATAATGGATAATTCTTTTTCTTCAAAACTTTCTAATTCTATTTCTATCTCATAAGCCATACAAGGTTTTCTTCCTAAAGCATTCTGATTATTTAATGATACTTTTTTTAATGCTTGTGGATCTGCCATTCCACCTTCTCCTAAAAAGAAGTTTTTATCTCCTGTATAAGATTTTATTTTTTCACTAGAAGAAATATAAACTCTTGTATTTTCCATCTCTTCTCGATACAAATTCTTAGCTTGTATTAAATTATTATTTCTATCAAATTTCAAATCAATCAAACCATTTGATTTTATTTCATCCTCTCCTATTACTGGTTTCATATAATAATATAATTTTATTTTTTTTCGGTTTGGTGTTGTATTTTTTATCTTGAAAATTCCGATCTTACAACTATCTTCTTTTGGCACAAATATTTCTAGTTCTTGTTCTAGTCCATCACATTTATGAATGTACTTGCAATAACCAAATCCATAAATCACATTATAATTTCTATCATCTGGCATAGGATTTAATCCCAATGACCATGCTTTTTGATTGTCTTGATCTTTTAGATAAATTACTTCTGATGGAATGTCTAAACTTGGTTTATTTCCCCAACTTGAGATTCGATTTAATCGACAATTTTGATACCAACTATATCCTCCCATATTTTCTGTTGTAATCGTTCCAAATTTTTCATTTGACATAATATGACTCCATACCGTTGGTAATCTATTTTCTCGATTCGTTCTGATTCTATATTCTTTTCCATCTTCTGAAAAACCACCATATTCATTGTAATATTTTAAATTTTCTTTATTTTCCAAGCAATCAATATCTTCCTTCTCTTCTTCCAAAATCATTGGTATTGGGACTATTTCTCCTACTACTTTTTGCTTTTCTAAATAGTTTTCTTCCCATTCTTTTACATTATTTTTTAAAGTTCCTTTGTCGCTATCAATTATGATGGTAGCCAAAAATTCTAGTAATTCTACATCTTTTTTATTCATTTCTTCTTTATTTAACGTAAAAATTCCGCCTCTTTGATTTTTTAAATATCCCATCAGATAATTAAAAATACTTCCTTCTATTTCTTCTTTCACATAATTTTCATAGCTATGTTTCTCTTCATCCAAAAGAATCAATTCTGTTTCTACATTTTTCATTCTAAAAAATTCGTAGGCTTTTAATACTTCTTTTATAATATAACTATCACTCACATTTTTAACCTTTAGTAAAACAATTGGTAAATCACCTGAAATCCCATATTTCCACAACTCACTTTGATGATAATTTTTTTCTTTTGCTTTGTCTTTCATCCATTGAGATTTGATCGAATTATCAAAAACAATATAGGATAACATTTTCTGATAAAGTGCAATGTCTTTTCCTTTTCGATTTAAATATCTACTTTCTGCTTCTACTTTTGCTTTTGACAACTCAAATTCCTTTGTCACATTTTCTTTTGATTGGTATTTTCTAATATTTTCTAATACCATTTCTTCTTTTTCATTGACCGATAAAATAAAATCAATGATAGCTTCTTGCTGTGGTTTTATTTTAATCGTTCTTTTTAAAGCAATGATACTTTCGGTTACTAATCCAGTTTTCTTTGATAAAGGAATCGAATTTTTTACCATAAAAGGAACTCCTAAATTTCCTCTTCCCATAAATTTTTGTTCCTCTACTTCATATTCCCAATCCCCAATTGTTTCACTATTTGTGGATAAATTAGCTCCTAAATAAATTTTCGGTTGATTCACCTCTCGATTTTTTCTTTGTAATAATATACTATTTGTTTCCTCTTCTACTTCATTAATTAAAAACAAATTATTAAAAGCAGGATGGGCATAATCTTGTTCTTTTTTTGATAAAACTGGCTCAAAATAACAAGTTACTTCTAAAATCTCCTCTTCTGTTCCTTGATTTTCAAGAATCATTCTTCTTAATTCTACTGGTTCTGTTGATGCTACTGTTGTTTTTATTTTTGTTTTTATATTTCCACAGGTTATTTCTTGTTCCATTCGATCAGGCATAAAACTAATTTGGTATTGCGTCTCTTTGTTTTCATTAAAAGAATAATTAGAACTCCATATATTTTTAGTTTTAATATTTTTTATGGCAAAGAAAATTCCTTGTGGATAATCATTTGTGGTTTTAAATCGATTGATATAAATATCTTTATATTTACTTACTCCTTGCCCCTTCTGATTCATTGCAACGACATAATTTTCATTGGAAATGAAATTTCCTGTAATTAATCTTTCATCTATCTTTTTATAGGTAGTTTGAATATAGTTTTCATAATCTTTATATTTTAATTTTTCAATTTTTTCTTTCTTTTCTTTTGTTATAATAGCCTTTTCTGGCATAGTTTCTTGTAACAAGATTAAAACAGATTGAATTTCTGGATTTTCCATAAATCGCTTCTGTAAGATATTATTATGAAATAAATTATTAATACTAAGCAAATTCAAAGCTTGATGATGTGCCATATAAGTTCTTACTACTGCTGAATTTTTACCTTTTTCTACCCTTTCTGGAGTATAATCAATGGCTTCAAAAAAACCATACTGATCATACATTCCTTCTTTTTCTAGCCATTTTAAATTCTGAATTTCTTCTCTTGGTACATCTGTGATTGCTAATATTCCACCATAACTAGATACCACCATTTCATCTGCTAAACCTCTTTTTAATCCTAGCCAAGGAATTCCAAATGCTTTATATTGATAATTCGCCTGTAAATCCTTTACATTAAAAGCAGATTCTGAAATCCCCCAAGGAATATTTAAATTTTTACTATACTCTATTTGTGTTTTTATTAGGAATTTGCAAGATTCATCTAATAAGCTTCCTTCATATCTTGGAATATTAATGTTTGGCATTAAATATTCAAATGCTGTTCCTGACCAAGAAATCAGACCTTTGTACTTTCCTAATGTTGTTAAAGTTCTACTTAAGTGATTCCAATGTCTACTTGGAACATCCTTTTTGGCAATTGCTACTAAACTTGCCTGTCTTGCTTCTGAAGCTAATAAATCGTAATAAGAATTGGTTAATTTATTTTCTTCTATATTAAATCCTATTGAAAAAATCTGTTGTTCTTTACTATAAAGTTGGCTAAAATCTGTATTTTTAATCCATTGATCAATTTCTAAAATAAGATCTGCTATCCCTATTTGTGGAATTTTCACAAACAGTTCTTCTTGCTTTTCTAAGTTTTCTAAAAAGGCTTTTGTAACATATAAATACCCCACTAAATTTCCACTATCTACAGTAGATACATATCGTGGATTTAATGGTTCTTTTGTTCGAATGTGATACCAATTATATAAATGTCCATTCCATTTTGCTAGACTTCCTACTGTCATTAAAATGTTCTTAAGTAAATCCATCGCTTTTTCTAGTTCAATATAATGTAAATCATAAGCTGATATAACTGCTAATAATGATAATCCTATATTGGTTGATGAAGTTCTTAATACAATCTTTTCTTTTCGATCTTCTTGATAATTATCTGGAATTAAATAATTATTTTCTTCTGTCAAATAAGTTTCAAAATATTCCCATGTTCTTTTTCCAATTTCTAATATATATTCCTTTTCTTCGTCTCTCAATTCCTGGATTGGATCTTTCTTTTCTATTTTAAGACTAATATACCACATAATCATTGGCGTTATCATCCACCATACTCCAATAAATATGGCAAATAAGTTCATTCGTAATAATCCTATTCCTATACTAGTAACACCTGCTAATACATTTACTGCCATTTGATTATAATAAGAAACTACATTTGATTTTGCTTGTTTTTCTGCTTCTTCTGATGTTGTCCACTCTAAAAGATGTTTATGAGATATCATAACTCGATACCATGTTTTTAAAATTGATTTAGCAGAAACATAGGCTTTAAAAGGAAGCACTCCAATGGTAATGCATATTCTTAGAAAAATTCCTTTTCCTCCTGATATTTTAGGAGCAAAGTTTTTTTGTTTTTCTTCTCCTTCCTTTCGAAATATCCCTATATTAATTGCTTCTAGTAAATATGGAAAAATAACAACTCCCAATAAAATAATAATATTCCACCAAATTTTTCTTAGTTGAAAAATTCCAATGATATTGCAATATATCATAGCAATTATAATAGCAATTTCACTTAAACTTCTTCTTAAATTATCTCCTATCTTGTATTTAGAAAGCAAGTTCAATGGACTTTTTCTTCCCATCCATTTTATGATTTGCCAATCTCCTCTAATCCACCTAGAAAGTCTTGTCATAAAACTATTGTATTTAGTGGGATAACCATCCATTAGTAATACGTCAGATACTAATCCACATTTTAAATAACAACCTTCTAACAAGTCATGACTCAAAACTGTATTGGTAGAAATTTGTCCTTCCAATACTGTCTCATATGTTTTCAGATCATAAATTCCTTTTCCTGTAAAAATCCCCTCTTGAAAGTTGTCTTGGTACGTATCTGATATAGCATTGGTATAAGAATCAATTCCTCCTGCTCCTGCAAATATTTTTGTAAATAAGGTTTGATAACTAATCTCCAGATTGACCCCTACTCGTGGTTGCATAATACCATATCCTTCTACTACGATATTTCTTTTGGGATCTAAAACTGGTTGATTTAAAATATGTGCCATAGCGCCTACTAATTCAAATGCTGAATTTAAGATTAAATCTGTATCTGCATCTAAAGTAATAATATATTTTATATCTTCTATTTTTTGTTTTTCTAATGTATTTATTAGAAAGGGATTTTTTATTTTTCCTAATAGATATTGATTAAATTGTGTCAACATTCCTCTTTTTCGTTCCCAACCTAAATATGCTTCTTCTTTTTCATTCCATTCACGTTTACGATAAATAAAATGAAAAATCGGCATAGTTTGTTGTTGTTTCTTATATTTATGATTTAAATAATTGACAATTTTTTCTCCCTCTTTCTTAATTTCCTCATCCCATATTTCTTTTTCTTTATTGCTTTGAGAACAATCTCCTAATAGTGTAAAATATATATTTTCCGACTGATTCGCCAAATAAAATACTTCTAATTTTTTCATCAATTCTTGTACTTTTTCTTTTGACTTTAAAATGGTAGGAATTACAACCATTGTTTTATTCTTTTCATCTATTCCATTTGAAAAATCTAATTTTGGTATTGGTTTTGGTTTGACTATTTTACTTAAAATATATTGTATGGTTTGAATTGCAATCTCTGATGCTGGAATTAAAAAAAGTAAAAAACTAATCCAATTAAGTGTAAGTAAGCTACTCATTCCGAAAGATAACAAGATGGTTACCACACTCATTCCTAATAGATAAACTTTTACTTTGTCTTTTGGCTTCATTTGTCTACTTACTTTATATTGTAAAACATCATATAACTGATTCATTCCTTGATCAATGATATAATATCCAATGTGTTTCTGTTTGCTAGTTTCTTGTACATTTTGGGCTAATTCTAGTGCTTTTTTTGCAATATAGATTTCAGATATTTTGGTTTTTTTAGAAATTTCTTTGATTCTAGTACGATAATATTCTTTTGTTTTATCATCCATTTTTTCATAGACACCAACTGGATCTTTTCTTAAGATTTCTTCTACTCCATTAATTTTTTCAAATATTTCTAAGAAATTAATCCTTTGAATCTTTTTTATGCTAGTAATACTATTTCCAATTGAAACTTTTCTAACGGCAATATCAAAATGTTCTTTTTTGATTACTTCTGATACTGTTGTCCCCATCATTTCTATTGTTTCCTCTAAGACTTTTAGATAACTATATCCCTTTTTTCCATAGCGTTTTAATATATAGGACATATATTCAATAAATGGATATTTCATATTTTTAAAAACATCTTTTTCTAATTTTTTTTGATTAATTTTATATTGTTGTTCTATTTTATTTTTATTTTCTACTAATCTTTCTACCATATTTTCGGCTTTGTATTTTTGTATTTGACAACTATATATTTTTTCACAGATTTCTCTTATATTTTCAATGATAGCAATTTGTAGAAATACTCCTATATTCCATATTTCTTCCATACTTAATGTTTTCTTTGTTTGATAACTAGCTAAATAGTCTTCTAATTCTTTTCTATCTATTTTGTTATCTGTATATGCTACAATTTCTGCTGCTAATACATAAATTCTAGCAAATCCTTTGTAAGGTCCATGTTCTATTCCCACAAAATTTTTATATTTTTTTAAGGTTAATTCTTTTTGAATTTGTTTGACGGTTTCTTCTATAATATATAAATTATCTAATAACCACTCTCCTGCTGGATGAATACTAATTCCTAATTTTAAATGCTCATTTAATAATTCATATACTTGTTCAATTACATGAAAGTTTTCCAGCATTTGAGGAACTGGATAGGTTTCTTTTTCGGAACAATTGGTTAAATTATGATTGGACGCTATTTTTTGCAAATGTTTTTCTAATTGATTTTTATCAAGTAACGTTCCATTTATTTTTAAAACTTTATTTATTTTCAAAAAATTCCACTCCTTGCTTTTTATATGTTTTACACATATTGTTCGCAAAGAGTGGAAATTTTATGCATTTTCTATTTTGATTTTATTTTTCTTAAAGCTCTAAATCATGTTCGGTTATTTCTGTTGATTCGATTTCTTTTGTTGGCTTTTCATAATTAACAAAAACCTCTCTGTATTGTTCTCTCTTGTCTTGTAACGTATTTTTATCAATTCCTTTTCCCAACAAATTTTTATATTCCAATCCATAGGGAATAACTGGACCTATTTTCTCAAGAATAGAGATATAATCTTTTCCATATTGTTCACCTGGAATCACAGGAATTACTTTTCCATCTTCCATAGTAACACAATCAATGACTTCCCCTTCTTTCTTTCTTACTTTGTAAACTCTTACATCTGCTCTAGATTGATAAGAAACGCCCTTTTGTTCTAATCTTTCTTCTGTTTCATTTGGATATTCTCCATGAGTAATCATTTCTCCTGTTTTTTGATCCACATATACATAACTCTCATTTGATAGAAAAATTTCTATGTCTTGTGCTGTTATGTTATCATCGTTTGTTATGATTTTATAGGCTTCTATATAGATATCATTAAAAATAGCTTTTAAACTTTCTTTCTCTTCCTCTACTGTCATTTTTTTGGCAGTTAATTCTTGTTCCACTAGTTCTTGTTCAACAGCCGGTTTTTTCGTATATCTTACTTCTTCTTTTTGACTTTCTTTGTTTAACGTTTTATATCCTGTAATTGTAATGGCAATTGCCCCCAGTACTCCATACATTATTTTTCTATTTCTAGCTTTTTTCTTTTCCTTCATTTCTCTTTTTATTTGTTCACGTGCTTTCTCATATCTAGCTTGTATTGCTTCTTGATTTGGAATGGTTATTTCTCCTTCATATTTCATTTCTTCTCTAAATTTACTTTTGCTATCCTTTTCCATATAGTCCCCTCCTTTATTTATCTATTTCTATTATATCACTTGTAGTAGAAAAATGCAAAAATGCTAAAAATCTTCCCTATTAACAACTCCTTTGATTTTTATGTTATTATAAATATAGTCACTTATATAAGTTTAACTTAAGGAGGAATTTCATGGTAATAGAATCAGTAGTAATTAAGAAGGTAACTAAAATTGTCAAGACTTTCTAACACCCCAGTGTAAGAATTGCACTTCTTTCATGAAATTTCTATTATCAATAGGATTTTAGATCAGAGCATCCAGTAGATAGACAACAATCAAGTACGCTGATGCATTATGCAGATATTTTGAAGTATTTGGCAAAGACAATATATAAAAGCGCCTCTCGGCGCTTTAATCGGCTTCACTGATTTCTATGGTTGCACTAATCAAACTTGCTCCCAAAATCATGATTGCCATCCCCCAAAAAATATCGATTGAGCCAAATAAGTGCTCCATAGGGGGATTTAAGACAGAATGAAACATCTGAAAACCTCCCTTACATACTAACACTGCTCCCACTGTCATAAATACTGTTTTCAAAATCTTTTTCATCCTTTTCCTCCTCATGCGTGTACAAACGATAACTCGCTTGCTTTTTACTTTCCGTTTCTAATTTTTATTATATCATATTATGTATACAAAATCAAATTTTCTACTCTGTTTATTGATAAAAGTAATCTGTAATCCCATTAAAAATTCCCCATGCTAATCGATTTTGGTATTCCTCTTCTAATAATTGTTTTTCTTCTTCTGGATTCGATAAAAAACCACATTCCACAATGGTAATTGGAATTTCAACATGTTTCATAATATATACTGTATCTAATTTCATAGCTACCCTCTTATTTTCCTTTTGAATGGCTTCATTTAAATTATTTTGAATTTGTTTGGCTAAATTAATACTTTTTTCATCTCCATTTTTGAAAAAACATTGCCATCCCCAATACTGTTGTTGTGGAATTTTATTTAAATGGATACTAACAAAAATATCTGCACTGGACTCATTTCCTATTTTAACTCGGTTACGAATATCAGAGATTTTTTTTTGTCTTAATGTTTGACTATCTAAATCATAAATAGCATTTTCATCTGATCTTGTTAATATGACATTGCTTCCACTTGTTTCTAACAAGTTTTGTAGCTTTAAAGCAATTTTCAAATTAGTTTGGGCTTCTGTTGTCCCTGTACTACTTTGTGCTCCCTCATCTGGAATTCCATGTCCTGCATCAATTACTATGGTTTTTCCTGATACTGGTGTTGCTGTTGTTGGGATGGTATGTGGTGGTTCTCCTTTTGTTTCTTTTGGTGTACTGGCAATTTGAAAAGAAAAAGCAAATACAGCTATTATAATACAAGATACTATGATTTGTATCCTTTTTTTATTAATAACAATCATATAAAAAACTCCTAATATAAATATTCTATTTTATTTATATTAGGAATTCTATTTTATATGCTAAAATTTTATTTTAAATTTTTATATTTTTGATTCTTTTTATAGCATAAGATACTAAGTATGATTATGGCTGATATACGAAATAATATTCTATTTTCACCTGTATGAGGTGATTTTTCTTTTGCTATAATATATTAATCTCTTTTTTGTAATGTGTGAAATGGGGACGTTTCTTTTTTCACATTTAATAAAATACTAAAAAATATTAATGCTTCTTAATTGAATGTGAAAAAAGAAACGTCCCCATTTCACATGAAAACATTCCCTCTTTTATTATTTTCTTCTATCTACTGCATAACTACTTCCCATTACTGATTTTGCTGCATGTTTTACTTGTGCTCCTACTTCTCCTATCTCTAAAATATTACTGAATCTTCCTTGGTCTACTACCACTACTCCAATTGATAAAGAGGTTAATGGAAATTGTTCGATCATTCCCTTTCGGTTAGCTACTTCTATATATCCTTTTTCTAAATCTTTGTCTGTAAAATATTTTTTCACACTATGGTCAAAACGTGCTAAAATATTTTGACATAGTTTTTCACAACTCACACCTGGTATTAATGCTACAAAATCATCGCCTCCAATATGCCCTATAAAAGTATCTTGTAGTTCACTTTCATGAATACAGTTAATGATGGTTCCTGCTGTAAATTCAATAATTTCATCTCCTTTTAAGAATCCATATACATCATTATAGGCTTTAAAATTGTCTAAATCTAAATATAATACACAAAAAGCCTCTTCTCTTGAAAGTCTCTTTTTCAATTCTGCATGAATTTGTACATTTCCTGGTAAACCAGTTAAAGGACTAATTCTTCTGTTTGTGGCAAGTAATCTATTTAAATTTTTTACAGTATAATAAAGATATTGTTCATCTACTGGCTTCTTAATATAATATTCAATCGATTCTTGCAGGATTCTTAATCTATGTTCTTTTTCTGCTTTTGAGGATACTACAATTACAGGTGTTATTGTATTATCTTCATCTTTTCTAATTTTTCTACATAAATTAACAACATCTCGATCAATCGCATCTTCGTTAATAACAATCAATGAAGGTATATTTTTTAATGCAATATCGATTTGCCCTGATTTTATACTAGTAAATTTATATTCTGGATCATTTTTAAATAACTCTCTAAAAATTACAATTGACGCATCATCATCATCGATTATATAAACATCTTGTATCATTTTTTCTCTTCCTCTCTTGTTTTTTTCATTATATACAAAAAGACTTAATTATTTCAAGTCTTTTTCTTCGTTTTTTATTCTTTTTTTTCTACTTTCTATCTTTTGATTTAAAATTTCTGTTATTTCTTTTGTATTAATTGCTGGAAATGCCTTTTTTAGTCGATATACATTTTTATACAAATGAATAATGGTTCGATTTCTTTTCTTTTTCAGTTTTTCTACTATTTGCTGGATATTTTCCGTTGTTGTTCCTTTTTCTTTTTTTAATTCTTTTAGTTTTTCTTTAATTTCACGATTGATGTTTTCAATTCTCTCTAATGTTGCTTTTAGATTTTTTACATGAATTACTGTTGTAATCGTATCAATGATAAAAACAACAACAAGAATTGCCACGATATAATTTAATAAATTGACATCAATCATTTGCATGGTTCTTTGTACAAAAGGATGAATATATTTCACAAACAAAATTCCTAGTACCCCCCAACAAATTGAGTTCGTTAAACAAATTCTCCCTTGTATATTAAATTTATGATCCGAATAGTCCCAATATTTTGTTTGAAATGCTTTTTCTAAAAACACACCAACTACATATTCCCATGCTGTTAAAATGACAATACTAATAAAAAATAAAAGGATTGGTTGATTGGCAAATGTATCTAGAAATAGAAACATAATGGTAGCCCCTATTCCATAAATTGGGCAAAACGGGCCTCGTAAAAAGCCCGTATTGATTATCTTTTTTTCACAAATGGATCGAAAGATTGATTCCATTACCCATCCTAAAAATGAGTATATAACAAAATATGTTATTAATTCTACTAAGTTTATATTCATGCTTCCCATTTTCCTCTTATTTGTTAACTAACGCTCTAAATGTTTCTGTTACATCACTTTCGTTGTAAACAATAACTTCTAATTTATTTTCTCCATCATGTAATGGATAACTATATTCAAATTCTTTTCTTTGCTCAATTGGCAATTCCTTTTCTAAGTTTAGTCGATATTTTTCTTCTTCATTAATAATAAATTCTACTTTCTTAATTCCTTGTTCATCAGATGCTTTGATAACAAAATTAGCACCATCTGTCGTAACTTCTAGTTTTGGTTTTGTTACTCCATTTACTTCTAATTCTTTTGTTTCTGTTTGATTATTAATATCTACTACAATTACTGTTAATTTGTGTAATCCTTTTGGTATTTCAATGGTTTCCTCTGCTTGATCACTTTCTATATCAATTCTTGTTTCTTCGTCCTCATCCCAACGATAAGTCATATATTGAAGAGTTTGCATTCCATTTACTGTGATTTTTAAATCATTTCCTTCTGGTTCGATATTAATATTGATATCAGATTCTAGTGTATATACTTTTTCATATTCAATTTCTTGTCCATTTACATCTGTTGCACGAATTTTAAGTGTATTGGTTCCATTTGGTATTTCAATGGTAGTTTCTACCTCTCTTTGGTTATTGGTTGGTACATTAACAAGTCCTTCTTCATTCCAGTTATAAGAAATATTGGATAATGCCTTATCATGAGATACTTTCAACAATACTCCTTTTTCTGAAGTTTGTTCTACATAAATTACTGGTTTTCGATTTGCCATTTCTTGACTTGATTGTTTCTGCATAGAATAAGATCCTGTTCCTATCATTCCTATCCCCAAAATTAAGATGGCAATTGAGAAAATCTTTAATATGGTTTGTATTTCCATTGGTGCATTATTTTTTATTTTATTTTTTTTCCCTCTTTCTTTTTTATTTCCATCTTCTACACTTAATATCTGATTCAATGTTTTCACCTCTCAAAATTTCACTAGCTTGATTATAACATATCCCATTTTTGTTGTAAATATTTTTTTTATTAAATTTTGATGTCAAAAAATAATTTTTTTACATTTTATTTACTATTCATAAAATATAAAAAAAAGAACATTTTCTACAAAATGTCCTTTTCTAATTAGTTTTGTGCATAAGGTAATAAGGCAATATGTCTTGCTCTTTTTACAGCGATTGTAATATCTCTTTGATGTTTACTACAAGCTCCTGTTGTTCTTCTTGGTAAGAT
>CASAUJ010000025.1 GCA_949118805.1 uncultured Clostridia bacterium
CTAAATTTATTATAGTATATTTTGCTATAAAAGTAAAGCAAAAAAGTTCAAATTTCTAAACTAAAAATTTGAACTTTTTTGAAAATATTTTGATAAAAATTAAGAAAATTATACTTACAAAAAGTCCCTCGGCGAGCAAAAAGGGTATTAGGGCATTTTGCCCTAAACAGCAAAAACGGTGTCAAAACACCACGCTGGCGAATATTGGGCATTAAAAATGATCCGCAATATTCGAACAAAATAAATTTTGTTAAATCTTAATATTTCGTAAACTAGCATTAAGATATTTGCACAGAAAGGAAATGATGAATATGTATACAGATTCACAGCAGATTTTAGATAGCATTTTTCTATCATATAATAAAATTTTAAATCGATTACATGCATTAGGAATAACAACTAAACATGGAAAAGAAATATCACATATGGATTTAAGAAAAGCTATAGATGTTATGGTAGAAAAACATCCAACTTGTAGATGGAGAAGTGAAAAAATTAGAAGTAGAAAATATTTTATTTTAGTTGGAGGATATTACTGGCTGACTCAAGTATATTTTCAAAAAGAAAAATCTTTAATAGATGCTAATATAGATTTTTTCAAATTAAGGATTAAACAATATGAAGAGTTACTAAAAATAGAACATAATGAAAACTGGTGGAATAAAGATATGGATATAAAACAGTTAAATGACTATTTTAATAACAAGATATTACTGTTAGAAAAGCAAGTAAGAAGATGTGTGATAGAGGGTTAGAAGAATATAAATTTTTAGTTGATAATAAAGTTATAATTTCTAAAAAATGAGTGGAATTGATTTGAAAAAATGTATTTAAACAGAAGTATTTAGAATTATTAGAAAAGCACAAGATGGAATTGACAGAGTTATATATTGAGGCAGGTTATCCTTATGATTATTTCTTTTGGATGAATTAAACAGTTTTTTAGACAGAGCTCAAATAGTCACAATATCAAGGCGGATATTTTAATAAATATTAAAAATATGAGAAATATTCTCAAAAGTATTGAAATGGTTAGATGTGTATTATATAATTCCTCTTGAGGAGAGAAAAATGCTAATTACATTTAAATATAAAAATTTTAAGTCATTTAAAAATGAAAATATATTAGATATGAAAGCTACAGCATTAAAAGAACATGAATACAATGTTGTTAAGATGAAAAATGTTAATCTTCTAACAATTGTAGCAATATATGGGGCTAATGCAAGTGGAAAAAGTAATGTATTACAAGCGTTTGAGTATATGAAAAAAATGATACTAATAAATGATGATTCTATGGGATACTATCAGATAAAAGAAGAAAACATATATAGCTTTATGATGAACAATGAACCCATTAGCTTGGAAGTTGAAATACTATCTAAGGATGGCAAAATATATAAATATGGCTTTGAAAGTTTGAATGATAAAATTAAATCAGAATGGATGTATGAAAAAAAGATTAATAAATTTTATACCATATTTGAAAGAAAAGATAATATTGTCTTAATGAAATCTAACAATAAAAATAATAGATATGATAATTTAGATGATAAAACATTATTTTTAAGTATATATAGCAAAATAGATAAGAAGAATAGTGATTTTAACAATGTATATCAATGGTTTATTAATACAGATTATTTGGATTTAGAAAATATAAAAATTGAGAACTTTATAGATAATACAATTTCAGTAAAAATATTAAGTGATTCAAATTATAAAGTTGAACTACAAAATTTTATTTCAGCACTAGATTTAGGTGTAGAAAAAATTAAAACTATACCAGCATCTATGAATGATTTATCGAAAAGTAATGGAGTAGTTAAAGTGGAACTACTTCATAGAGTAGAAAATGATAAAACAAAGTCATTAACATTAGAACTAGAATCGAATGGTACAAGAAAAATAATTTATTTGTTTGATTATTTGATAGAGGCACTAAAAAATGGAAAGACATTATTTATTGATGACTTAGACACAAAATTGCATCCTCTGTTAACAAGATACATTATTAATTTATTTCATAATAAAGAAATTAATATAAGTAATGCACAATTAATATATACAACACATGATGTAACAAATTTAAATAAAGAAACATTTCGAAGAGATGAGATATGGTTTACTGAAAAAGATAATAGTGGGGTGTCAGAAATATATTCTTTGTCAGATTACAAAATTGACAATGTTAAAATTAGAAATGATGCAACGTTTAATAAAGATTATTTAACTGGTAGATATGGAGCAATCCCAATATTAGGAGAATTTAAAATGATTAATAAAAAATAATTATATTTTAAAATATTGCAGAAATATTACAGAAATATTACAAAGACATAACATTTACAAAAAAAGCACCAAAAGTATTTTCTTTTTAGTATTAATATGATATATAATATATAATGGAGGTATATATGAGCGAAGAAGTGTTACAAAGAAAAATATTAGAAAATCCAATAAAAATAGGAGAATGGAATTATTATAATTTTGGAGCAACTACAATAAAACAAATGCTAAAACTTGGAATAATACCTCAAAAAAATTATGGAAAATTTTTAACCAATAAAGTTGATGGATTAATAATACAAGGTAAAAATAATGTTATAGCAGTAATAGAATATAAAACACCGCAAGAACTGAATTCAGATATAAAGATACAAAAAACAATTAACCAAGAAATAGAAGTAGCAAGGCAATTAGCCAAGTTATATATTATTACAGATACAGAAAAAACAATTTGGATTAATGCTATAAATGGAGATAGAATATTGGATCAAAATGGAAATGAATTAACTACAAAATTTGATTACAATAGTCCTGAAATGTATGCTCTTATAAATACAGTGATTAAATCAATAGACAAAGATAGTTCTCAAATAAAAATTGTAAAAAGAATAGATCCTACTGATTTAGCACATACAATATGGCAAGATGTATGGTCTGTTAGTGGTGCATCTCCAGAAAATTGCTTATATACATTTGTAGAATTATTTATTTTTAAATATTTGAGTGATTTAAGTGTATTGACAGGAATGTATAGTTTTTATTATTTAATAAAATTGATGGAAGACAATACAGATGAAGATGTTTTAGAGTATTATGCAGGCAGAATCAGACCTAAAATTAAGGAATTATTTCCCAAAGGAATAGACAATACTACTATAATTAATGGTACAATATTTGTTAGCAAAGACCAAAAGGCTGTGAAAGGGTATAGTACGGTTTTTGTAAAAATATTAAATAGATTTTATGAATATGGTGTACTTCAAGATATTG
This sequence comes from uncultured Clostridia bacterium, assembly GCA_949118805.1. Lineage (GTDB taxonomy): Bacteria > Bacillota > Clostridia > TANB77 > CAG-508 > CAG-269. The sequence continues at coordinate 3,280 of CASAUJ010000025.1, forward strand.
ATTATGATTTTAAGAGCAAGTTATTTGAAAGCTTTTTAAAGGAAAGTATAAGCAAAAAAAATTGGGGACAGTTTTTTACACCATTGAAAGTTGTAAAAAATATAATAAAGATGGCTGAAATACGACCTGGAGATAAGATATGTGATCCTGCTTGTGGAGTAGGCAAATTTTTATTAGAACCAATGTTGAAAAACGTAAATAAATACTATTCGATTAAAGATGGAAAAATACTTAGAAATATTGAAATGCATGGATTCGACAAAGGTTTTGATCACGATGAACAAAAAACTATTATTTTGGCTAAGGCTAATATGCTGATTTATTTCTCAGATTTAATAAAGAAATATCCTGATATGACAGAGGAATTTGGTAGATTATTTAATGATACTTTTATTTTAAAAACTAATTCTATATTAGGAACATTAGCAGAACCAGTTGAAGAATATTATGATTTAATATTGACAAATCCACCTTATGTAATGAGTGGAAGCAGTAACTTAAAAGAGGAAATAAAGAAGAGTAATTTAGATGAAAAATATTATAAAATAAATGCAATGGGAGTAGAGGGCTTATTTATGGAATGGATAATTAGAGCTCTTAAACCAGGAGGAAAAGCTTTTATAATTGTACCTGATGGAATTTTTAACAGAACTAATGATAAAAAGTTAAGAGAATTTATTATTAATACATGTTATGTGGATGCAATTATTTCATTACCTAAAAAAACTTTTTTTAGCACTCCAAAGAAAACATATATTATGGTAATAACAAAAAAAGAAGCCATTAATGTTGATGGAATAGAAAAATTACCAAAACAGACAAATCCTGTATTTACATATATTGTTAGTAGTATAGGAGAAACTTTAGATGTTGATAGGTTTGATATACCAGATAATGATTTGGAAAATGCAGTTGAATTATTTAATCAATATAAGGGATTAAATGATAAGAGTAAATTTGAAGATAAAGATTTAAGATGTAAAATACAAAGTATTGATAAATTCTATAATAATGATAGTTGGCTTATAGATAGATGGTGGAGCGAAGAAGAATTAATAAATTTAGGTATTTCTGAAAAAGAAAATGTAATAACACCAAATGAATTTAAAGATTTAATTAATGAAATTGCTGATACTATAGTAGAATATACAGAGCCAATAACGACAATAGAAAAAAAAAAGTTGAATTATGTTGATGTATCCTTGTCGAATGAAAAAATATTTAAAATAGATATAGGAAAAAGAGTTTTAAAGAAAGAAATCAATGCTATGAGTGGGAATATTCCATTGTATAGTTCTAATGTAAATATACCATTTGGATTTGTAAACTTTATTAACATGATAATAAAAAATAACAATTATATTATATGGGGATTAGATGGCAATTATGAATTAAATATTATAGACAAAGGAATACAATTTTCAACTACAGATCACTGTGGATACATTGAAATTTTAGATAATAATATTAATCCATACTATGTAATGAATGAAATTGAAAAATTAACAATGAAATATAAATTTGATAGATCATATAGACCTACAGTTAAAAGAATGAAAGAGTTAGTAATTAAAATCCCTGAATCAGAAGGTAAATTTGATTTAGATTATCAAACAAAGATAGCTAATAATTATAAATCAAAAATAGAACTGGAAAACAAGGTAAATGAATATATAAAAGTTATTAGTTCAAATAGTATTGAGGTTAGTACAGAATTAGATAAATATAAATTAATACCTATGAATAAATTGTTTGATCTAACACAAAAGACTAATAATAGTTCTTTTACAAAAAAATTTGTAAATAAAAATTCGGGCGATATACCAGTATATGGAGCATCTATGAATGAAAACGAAGTAGGGTATGGATACATTAAGGATAGTGTTAAAGGAGTTAAATATTTTAACGACTGCTTAACATGGAATATAGATGGAACCGTTGGGGTAGTACATAATAGAAAAGGAAGATTTTCATTGTCGGAAAAAGTTATACCTTTAATTTTACAAAAGGAATATGAAAATATTAATAAGGAATATCTGAAATATGAAATTGAGATTGAAAGTAGAAAAAGAGGATTTTCATTTGGACTAAAGGGAGGAAAAAGTAGAATTTCAGATATTAATATAAAAATACCTATATGTCAAAATGGAGAAATTGATTATAAGTTAATTGAGAAAATTGTAAAAAAACATGAAGATATAAAAAAAGTAAAAAAATTAGTGTTATCAGAGTTAGAAAAAGCAAAGGTAAAAATTGATTTTACCTTTGTAGATGAAGAAAATTAAAAAGATAGTTTTGAAAGGCGAGAATTAACTCGCCTTTTTAAGTGCAATTTTATATTCTTAAAGTGCAAAATTTGCACTTTAAAATGAAACATTATTCCTCAACACATCTACCAATCAACTGTACTCCATCACAAAACCCATTCCTATAATACTTTTCGTTCCAATAGCAAAGATAATCAGTAAAATTATTATCAAGTAAATCCAATTGCTTTTGCACATACTTCCTATTTTGTGCAGGAACATTCTTCAAAATTCTCTCCGAAATTTCATCAAAATAGATAAAATGCTTCTTATCTTCTTCAGTAAGAGTACAGAAAACTTCCTGTTCTCTAAAATTAAACCAATCTCTTAAAATATCATCTTCATTAATTTCTCTAAAATTATTCATAATCTAAACCTCCAAAAATTAAAATTTTTCATTTTCAAAAATGCACCTACAAGAGCTGAAATTCCAAGAACAAACGTACTATACGACTTGGGTAAAAATTGGGTAAAATCTCTTCCAAAAATGCCCTAAAAATGCACAAATGTTCTGCAAACTGAAACTCTTGTAAATATCTAAATACCAACAAAAACTCTAATTTTCACAAAGAGGCAAAAAGCCGTCAAATGTCGCTCATAACCCGAAGATTGTATGTTCGAGTCTTACCACACGAAAATAGAAGTTTGCTTTATAATTTATAAATAATTTTCATCTTATAAAAAAGAAAAGCCCGAAACTCTTTCGAGAATCAGGCTAATAGATGTGACTGATATAACAAAACATCAGTAATTAAGAAGAATAATTGCTTGTAACATTAGGCGTTTCTGTAATTATTAATTTAGCTGCTTGATTAATAACTTCTAATGTTTGTTGTAACAAAAAATCAGATTTAATTTCCATATAAGTTTGATCTTTACCAACAATAACAGAGATTGTAATATTTCTTTGCATAGAATTCTCCTTTTTATAAGTAATTAACAAAATTATAACATAAATCAACATAAAATACAAATGAGATAAATTAATAAAAATAAAAAGTCTATATAAAAAATTAATAGCAATTGTAAAATAGAAATTTGAAATTAAAGAAATTAAAAAACAAATAAAGAGATGTTAAAATTTGTAGACTAAAGAAATTAATTTTTATCATAAAAATACAAATTTCGACAAAAAACCATACTTTTTTTATGATATTATAAAATATATAAAAAGGCAAAAGAAAATCATTCAAAAAAGTAAAAGTAGAAAAACTATATTTTAGTAAGATTTTCTTGTTAAGACACATCGTAAAGAGAAAGAAAAAAAGAAAGAAAAAACAGATTTTGAAAAGGAGAAAAAACATGGAAAATAGTTGGAAAATGGAAGAATTCACAGCGACACAGATACATAAGAACCAAGACGAAGGAAAAATGGTAGTACCATCTTATCAAAGAGGATTTGTATGGAAAAAAGAACAAGAAAATGAATTAATAGATTCCATAAAAAAAGGATTACCCTTTGGAAGTATGCTACTATATAAAGATGAAAATAAAGGAAATTACAGGATTATTGATGGATTGCAAAGATCCATAACCATTTATAAATTCATTGAAAACCCATCCAAATACTTTAATGCAGACGATATACAAGATGAAGTAATCGAAAAAATATATAAAATTACAGGGTTACAAGCCAATAAAACAACAGTCAAAGAGAAAATTATAAATATTATTATAGATTGGATAAAAGAAGACTATGAAACAATGGAAGACATATCAGGTATGCAATACAGAGATGGAGCTGATAAAATAGCAGAGGAAATTTCTACTTTAAAAGGAAAAGAAAAAGAAGTAGCAGAACTTTTGAAACCAATGTTACAGAATTTCATAAGTACATGCACAAAAATGGCTGGAACTAAAATACCTGCTATCGTTATTTTTGGAGATGAAGATGCACTACCAGTTATATTTGAAAGAATTAATTCAAAAGGATTGCAATTAACCAAATGGCAGATTTATGCAGCTACATGGTCGGATGACAAAATAAAAATAAACGAAGATTTAAGGAAAATTATCAATTATAATATGGAAAGATTTGATACAATGAATGTGGACGATAATATTCAATTTGATGATGAAATCTCAACAAGTGAACTAATCAACAATGGAGTAAATACATTTCAATTAATATTTGGATTTGGAAAGCTAATTTCAAATGAATTTCCACAATTATTTACTCCTAAAAACAAACCAACTGATGTAGAAAGTATAGGATTTAACTTAGTAAATGCATGTTTAGCCTATAAAAGTTCAGAAATTAAAAATTTAAATAGGAACTTAAAAAAAGAACTAAAAAATGATAAAAACATTAATTTATTTTTAGAAAAAATTAGAGAATGTATAAAATTTGTAGATGGGGCAATTGCAACCACCACAAAATTCAAATCGAATGTTAGAAATAATGCCACACCAATTCATACAGAAATGCAGATCTGTTCCTTAATAGCTAGTGTTTTTATCCGTAAATATGTAAAAATTAAAACCAATGATGAAGATCAAATTATCAAAAGAGAAATAAACTTAGAAGAAGAAAGCCAAGGGTGGAGAGAATATAAAAAGGCTTTCCAAGAAAATGCTTTAAAAACCTATTTGATGGATATTTTACAAATAAATTGGAGAGGGTCAGGAGATAGAAGACTTAATAATATCATATTAAATGAGGATTACTATACCAAAGAAGTTTCAAAAGAAGAACTAACACAAGTATTAAATATATGGTATGAAAATATGAAAGTCGAAAGAAAAGAATATCAAAAAGTTACAACTCCAAAAGAAGCGGAAAGAGCAATCTTAAATATTATATATGCAAATCAATTTACAGCAGCAGATCAAATTGATGGAACCTATTATGATATTGAACATTTAGCGACAAAAGAATTAATGAAAAATCAATTAGCTAGATTTAATTTGAATGGAGAAAATGTAAGACTGCCAATTAGTGCAATCAGTAATTTGTGTTTTTTAAGAGAAGATTTAAATAGGAAGAAAAAAGGAAAAATAATTTATCAAATGGAAGGAGAAGACTTACAAAAAATTGAAACCAAATATACATTTACAAAAGAAAAGGACTTAGAATGGATACAAGACTTTACTAGTTCAAAAGATGAATTTATAAAAAGTTATTATAAATTTATAGATGAAAGATACCTTTTATTAAAAGAAAAACTAATGGAAGCCTTGTATAACAAAACAGCAAAAGATACCATATTATCAGAACAATTAACGCTTGAGGAAATATAAGATAGAAAAAACAAAAATAGTAAATTTTCTAACTAGAAATTACTATTTTTTTGAGCCCAAAAATGCCAGCCATAAAGAAGTCAAAAACAACATTATTTGTGACGAAAAACAAAAAAATAACAACAAAATGTTGAGAAAAAACACAAAATATGATATAAAAAAGAAAAAGTCAATAGGAGATAGAAAATGGATTTCGAGAAAATGTCAAAAGAAGAACTAATACAATATATAAAAAATTTGAACGAAGAACAAAGTGGAAAATATGGACTAATATGGGATAAAGAAAAAGAACCTGAACGAATTATAGTAGATTGTGATAAAAAAATACCAATTTTAAAAGAAGTCAAAAATAAAAATATCAATAAAAAAGGAATACATAATATATTGATAGAAGGAGATAACTTTCATTCCTTGAGTGTATTAAATTATACACACAAAGAAAAGATTGATATTATATATATAGATCCACCCTATAATACAGGACATGAAGATTTTATCTACAATGATAAATATGTAGATGCAATTGATGGGTATAAACATAGTAAATGGCTAAATTTTATGTCGAATCGATTAAAAATTGCAAAAAACCTTTTAAGAGATACAGGCGTAATATTTATAAGCATAGATTATCATGAATATGCACAACTAAAACTATTATGTGATAGAATTTTTGATGAAAATAATTATTTAGAAACAATCATACAGAATAAAGGAAATGCTCAAAACGATGCAACTGACATCCAACATAACCATGAATATATTTTAGTATACAGAAGAAAACCAAGGATAGAACAAAAAGGAACCAAGAAAGTTATATTACCAACATTAATTCATAAAAAAATATCAAAAAAAGAGGTAAGCAAAGATCAAAAAGGATATTTTTATACCACGGGAAGCTTTACCACAGGAAGTGCTCCTACTCTTAATGAAAGACCTAATATGGGATGGACAATTTATTATCATCCAAAAACAAAGGATAAGATTGGAAAACAAGATTATAATATTGAATTAGCAAGAACTTCAAATAATGAAAGTGAGATCTATCAAGATGACGAAAAATTGTTAGCCAAAGGATATCAGATAATAAGACCACCAAAAAAAGGAAATAAACTGGGAAGATGGAGTTGGGGATTAGACAAATTTAATACAGAAAAAGATAATGTAATCATTACAAAAACAAAAGGTAAAACTTCTATTGCGGTAAAAAAATATGTTGCAGAAGAAAAAGTGATAGAAGAAAATGGGAAATTTTATGTGCAAGAAATAGTGGAAGCAAACTCAAAAAGTATCATAGATTTTTCATCTGCTTATGGAACCACTAGTTTAAAAGAAATGATTCAAACTACCAACACATTTAATAATCCAAAAAATCCAGAAATGATAAAATATTTAATTCGTTTATTTCCCAATAAAAATGCTACTGTATTAGATTTTTTTGCAGGTTCTGGGACAACTGCACAAGCGGTTTTGGAATTAAATCAAGAAGATAAAGGAAAAAGAAAATTTATTTTATGTACAAATGACGAAAACGGAATATGTCAAGAATTTACTTATCCAAGAATTAAAAAAGCAATAAAAAATACAGGATCAAATGCATCTTTACAATATTTTAAAACAGATTTTGTGGATTATATAGGAACAAAAGATCAATTATATTATGACTTAACCGAAAAATGTATTCCTATGTTATGTGTAAAAGAAGCCACCTTTCATAAAATTGAAGCAAATGATGAATTTACTATATTTTCAGATGAAAATGGGGAAAAATTTACTTGTGTGTATTTTGATATTTTAGGAAATAAATATGAAACATTTATCCAAAAGATGAAACAAATGAAACAATCTAAAGTATTATATCTTTTTGCATTAGGTAGTTTTATTGATACTAGTGAATTAGAAGAAGTAAAAGATTATAAAATAGAACCAATTCCCTATAAAATAGTAGAACTTTATAAAAAATTAGTAAAATTATGCAAGGAGGATTAAAATGAGAGAAGTAAAGAATTATCAAGAAAGAGCTATAAAAAGGCTTTCAATAGTATCTGAAATGTATCTAGAAGAAAATGGAAAAGAAACGATTGTACTACAATCTCCTACTGGAAGTGGAAAAACCTTTATGATGGCGAAATATATGCAAAAAATGGTAGAGGAATCGAAAAAGGATATTTGCTTTTTATGGATCAGCATTGGAAAAGGAGAATTGCATAAACAAAGCTTAAAAAGTGTAAAAAGGGAAGTCGGAGAAACATTAGAATGTTCCTTACTAGAAGAAGAATTTTTTGGAAGCAGAGAAGTTATCAATCAAAATGAAGTAGTTTTTGTAAACTGGGAAAAAATAAGAACCAAAAATAAAGAAACAGGAGACTTTAAAAATATTCTTATGAAAGACAATGAAAAAGTTAATTTTCCGAATGTCTTGAAAAATACCCATGAAGTAGACAGAATAATCATATTAATCATTGACGAAAGCCATGCAGGAGCCACAACAGAAAGAGCAAAAGAAATAAGAGATGAAATCATTAATCCAGATTTAACCATTGAAATGAGTGCTACCCCAGTTTTAGACGATCGACATATGGTAGTAGAAGTAAAACCAACCGATGTAATTAATGAGGGAATGGTAAAGAAAGAAATTATTATCAATAAAGATATTGATAAAATTGTAGATAATGAAATTGATTCTGAACAATTAATTTTAGAGAGTATGTATCAAAAAAGAGAAGAATTAGCCCAAAAATATAAAGATCAAAAAATTCAAGTAAATCCTTTGGTATTAATTCAAATACCAAATGCAGCAGCAGGAGAAACCAAAAGAGAAGCAGTTGAAAAATTTCTGAAAGAAAAAGGCATTACAAGAGAGAATGGGAAATTAGCTGTATATTTGGATGGAGATACAATTGATAAAAAATCAGAAGAATTACTTCCTTTAAATGGAAAAATAGAGTATTTAATTTTTAAAATGGCAATTGATACAGGTTGGGATTGTCCAAGAGCTCAAATATTGGTAAAATTTAGAGAAACTAATAGCATTACATTTGAAATACAAACCGTAGGAAGAATTTTAAGAATGCCAGAAGCTAAACATTATATGGACGAAGAATTAAATCGAGCTTTTGTTTATACGAATATTCAATCCATTGCTATAAAAAAAGAATTATATAATCCCAATATTATAAAAACATTATGTGCCAAAAGAAAAGAAGAATATACACCAACTCCATTGGCATCCTATTATAAAAATCGAGTGGATTATGGAGACATTACAAGATCCTTTTTTACAACATTTGAGCATTATTTTTGTCAATATTTTGAAATTCGTCAGTTATCAGAAAAAGAAATTCCAATGCCAGAAGATTATTATGAAAATAGAATCAAACTAAAAGATAAAGGCGTAACAACAGATTATGGAAAAAATGATGATATTCTTGGAAATGTTACAATTGAAAGTACAGAAGTGGACAAAGAATTAGAAATAGATAACGAAGAAGCTTTTATAAAAGTAGGAATTAGTGAAGCTGATTTAGAAATAAAATATGATCAGTTAATTCGAGACAATTTGAATGGATTTGCGCCAGCTAGGTCTATTCCAACAGTAAAGCAAGCAATATTATATGTATTTAAGAAATACTTAAAATTAGAATCAGCCAATAAGGGAATCATGTATATTCAAAATATGTTGGTTACAAATTTAGATATTTTTGCTACGATTTTGTCAACAGCAACAGACAAGTACAAAATAGTCCATGAAATGGAAGTAAACAATAAATCAGATGAAGAATTTAATGAAAATTGGGAAATCGAACCAACTAAAAATTATAATCCAGAAACTAATCGAGAGATACCTTCTAAACTTTCCTTATATCAACCATTATATATTGAATTGAAAAAAGGGGAAGTCGATAAGTTAGAGGTGGATTTCATAAAACATATAGATAGAAAAACAGATAAGATAGAATGGTTTTGGAAAAATGGATCTGAACATATGAAGACTAACTTTGGAATTCAAAAAGCAGATAAAAGAGCTTTTCAACCAGATTTTATTATTAAGTTTAAAGATGGAAGAATTGGAATTTTTGACACAAAAGCAGGAAATGGACATAAGGAAGATGACAATGAAGAAAAATTCAACGCTTTATATCAATATATTTATCAGGAGAGAGCAAAAGGGCGTAATCTAATAGGCGGATTAGTAATTAAAGATAAGAATAAATTTAAATACTTTGAAAATATACCTTATATTTCTTATAAAGTAAACAAAACAAATTGGAAAGATTTTGATGATTTATTTAGATAGTTAGGAGAAAAAAATGGGAAAAATATTTGTAATAGATGGAACAGATGGAAGTGGAAAGCAAACACAATTTGAAAGATTGAAACAAAGATTAACAAAAGAAGGAATAGAATATAAAGTAATGAGTTTTCCTAATTATGAAAGTCCAAGTTCTTCTTTAGTAAAAATGTATTTATCAGGAGAATTTGGAAAGAATGCCAAAAAAATTAGTCCTTATATTGCTTCTACTTTCTATGCAGTAGATCGTTATGCTACTTTCCAAACAGAATATAAAGAATACTATGAAAAAGGTGGAATCATATTAGCAGACCGATACACAACTGCTAATATGGTACATCAGGCAGGAAAAATAGAAGAGAAACAAGAAAGAAAAAAATTTTTGGACTGGTTATGGGATTTCGAATTTCATCTATATGGACTACCCATACCAGATCAGGTATTTTTCTTAAATATGCCGGTGGAAAAATCATTAGAATTAATAAAAAATCGTGAAAATAAATTTTCACATCAAGCACAAAAAGATATTCATGAAAGTGATAAAAATCATTTAATAGATGCTTATCATGCTGCTTGTGAAGTAGCAAAAGAATATAATTGGTATGAATTACAATGTATGAAAAATCATGAATTAAGAACAATTGAAGATATTCATGCAGAAATCTATCAGGAAATCAAAAAATACATATAATCAAAAAACAGAGAAAAAATGAGATAAAAAGAGAAAAAATAAGCATAGCAATTAATAAGAGAATAAAAATTCATCTTCTATCGTCAAACCAGACAAAAACAAACCAAAAATAAACTTGGAATATTTATCCAAAAAAAGTATAATATATATTGGTGGTGCATTATTCTAGTCATACGAACTTTACGAGGGTGGGGCTAAAAATCCACTAAAGGGCACATCGTTGAAGTTTCTTGTTTATGCGCGAAATGCCAGTTTTGTGTGTATTCAGGGAGTAAAGAAGTTAGGGTAATATGTAATGGCATACATAGTATCCCCTGATTTCGCGGAGGCTTAAAGGGCGGACTAAATGTTAAATACATTCTAACAATTTAGGAACAAAATTTAAGTGTAACCTATGTTGCGTGCCAAGACACAAAATACATAGTGTAGCCTGTCTTGAGTGAAAGTATTGGGATTATCTGAAAGAAAAATAAAATTTATTTTGGCCAAATTAGTTTTATTTTTAGATTATGAAATTGCTTTTGCAAAAAAGACTAGTAAAGTAGAAAAAGTATGTTAAGGAAAACTTCTAGAATGTTTGCTATAAAAATAGCCAAGAAGGTCTAGGGATTAAGGTACAGATTTAAGTGGCGATCTGGTGTCTATGAGAACCATAGATATTTTCCTCAAACGGAAACGGCTCTAGCAGTAATGCTAAGTGGAAAATAGAGAAATTCAACCAGACCTAAACTGTAAAATTTACTTAGACTTTTACCATCTAGAAAATGAAAGTAACGCAAAGTGGTAAAAGAATCATCACTTTGCTTTTTTATTACATAAAATTTAAGAAAGAAAAGGAGAAAAAAATGAATCATACCACAGAAAATAAAGAAAAACAAAAGAATAAAAAAGATCACTCGAATATCAAATGGTTTATCCAAGTATTTACCATAACCTTTATTTTGTCCATGGTATTTTCTTATATATCAGCCAATGGCGTATCTCATTTGAATTTATTATCAGCTATATTAATTTTAGTATTAGTCATTGCAATTGGTATCTTTTTTGATATTATAGGAGTTGCTGTAACGGTTGCAAATGAACACGAATTTCATGCCAAAGCAACAAAAAAAATAAAGGGTTCAAAGGATTCCATTAAATTGATTCGAAATGCACCCAAAGTTGCGAATATTTGTGCCGATGTAATTGGCGATATATGTGGGGTATTAAGTGGAGCCATTAGTGCTTTGATATCAATGAAAATAACCGAACAATTTGGATTGAACTTTGAAATAGAATTTTTATTAAGTGCATTAGTTGCTTCTTTAACAGTAGGGGGGAAAGCCTTAGGAAAAGGAGTAGCCAATAAGAAATCAACACAAATTGTACATGCAGTAGGAAAGATGATTAATAAATTTAGTAAAGATTAAGGTGAGTGTATGAAAGCATTAATAACAGGAGCATCTTCTGGTATTGGGAGAGATCTTGCAAGAGTTCTTGCAAGCAAAGGATATCATTTGGTTTTAGTAGCAAGAAAAGAAGAAGAATTGAAAAAGATAGCACAAGAGTTGCAAGATGAAAATGCAATTAAAGTGGAAATCATAGTTACGGATTTATCTCAAATAGAAAACTGTAAAGAAATCCACAAAAAAGTAAAAAATGTGGATATTTTAGTTAACAATGCAGGATTTGGAGATTGTGGGAATTTCTCAAAAACCTCGTTAGAGAAAGAAATAAATATGATAAATACTAATATAATAGCTTATCATATTCTAATGAAATTATATTTAATGGATATGAAAGAATGTGGCTATGGAAAAATATTGAATGTAGCTTCTATTGCTGGTTTTATGCCAGGACCATTAATGGCAACTTATTATGCAACAAAGGCATATATCGTAAGAATAGCAGAGGGAATACGAGAAGAATTGAAAAAGGAAAAATCAAAAGTGCAATTAAGCATATTATGTCCAGGACCAGTAAAAACGAACTTTGATAAAGTGGCAAATGTCAAATTTCATATGAGAGAAGCAAACAGTATGGCAGTTGCTAAATATGCCATAAAAAAATTAGAACAGGGAAAATTTTATATTGTTCCAGGGATGGATGTAAAATTGGTAAAACTGGGGGCAAAGTTATTTCCTTCTTCATGGACTAGTAAAATAACTTACAAAATACAAAAAAGAAAAATGGAAAGATAAAGAGAAAAAGAATACTTGACAAAAACAAACAAAAGTTCTATAATAAAACTGGTGATAAGATGGAAAAACAAATATTACATATTGATGTAAATAATGCTTTTTTAAGTTGGACAGCAGTAGAAAAATTAAAACAAGGAAGTCCAATTGATATCAGAGAAATACCAGCTATAATAGGTGGAGATGAATCCAAAAGAGCAGGGATTGTTTTAGCGAAAAGTATGAAAGCAAAAGAATGTGGAATTAAGACAGCAGAAACCATTTATCAAGCTAAGATAAAATGTCCTACTCTACAAATTTTTCCTTCTGATTTTAAAACCTATAAAAAGTATTCGGATGCCCTATATCATTTATTATTACAATATACTGACAAAATAGAAAGATTTAGTATTGATGAATGTTTTTTAGATATGACAGAATATTTAATGAAAGATACCTTATTCCATAAAGCAAAAGAAATTAGAGAAAGAGTAAAAAAAGAACTTGGTTTTACAGTAAATATAGGCATTTCTCATAATAAATTATTAGCTAAAATGGCATCCGATTTTACAAAGCCAGATAGAATTCATACTTTGTATCCAAAGGAAATAGCAGAAAAAATGTGGAAATTACCAGTTTCTGAATTATTTATGTTAGGAAAAAAAACTGTCCCAAAATTGTACCATTTACAAATAAAAACAATTGGAGATTTAGCAAAATCGGACAAGAAGATGCTAGAAAAAAAATTAGGAAAATATGGCATCATGATTTGGGAATATGCAAATGGAATAGATCACTCGGAAGTAAAATTCCAAAAAGAAAAACCAAAGGGAATTGGTAATTCCATTACATTACCACAAAATATTTTAGAAATCGAAAAGCTAGAAGAAGTCTTGCTGGCATTAGTAGAACAAGTATCTTATCGTTTAAGAAAATGTAAATTACAAGCCAATACAGTAAATATTCAATTAAGAACAAAAGACTTTAAAGATACATCCCATCAAGGAAAACTAATAATACCTACTTCAAGCACAAAGGAAATCTATCAAAAAGCAAAAGAATTATTAGAGGAAATGTATCAAAAAGGAACAGCGATCCGATTAATTGGTGTAAGAGTAGATAATTTGATGGAAAAGGAAGAACAACAAATATCACTATTTCAAGAGCAAAACGATGAAAAACAAGAAAAGTTAGACAGAACGATGGATGAACTAAAAGAAAAATATGGTTATCATACAATTATAAGGGCAGGAGAAATGCAGGTAGGAAATTTATTGAACCTAAAAGAATAATAAAATTACAAATGGAGGAAAAATGAAAAAACAAGAAATATATCAAGTACAGTATCAAAATAAAATAATACCATATCAAGTTATTCCCTCCCCAATAAAAAATTTGTATATTTATATACGAGAAGGAAAAGTGATTGTAAAAGTACCAAAATTTTTAAAAGATAAACAAATACAAGAATTTGTTCATCAAAAAGCAAAATGGATAGGAAAGAAGATAGAACAAGAAAGAAGCGAAATAGAAACACCAATTTTGCAGGAGGATAGAGAAAGACTAGAAACGATTGTAAGGAGTAAAATTGAAAAATATTCAGAATTATTAAAAGAGAAACCAAATCGAGTAAGAATAAGAGACATTAAATATGCATGGGGAAGTTGTTCGAGTAATAAAAATATCACAATTAATCTGAAGTTAGCAAAAAAGGAGGAAGAAGTAATAGAATATGTCATTGTACATGAAATGTGTCATTTAAAATATATGAATCATTCCAAAGAATTTTGGAGATTAGTTGAAAATTATATACCAGAATATAAAAAATATCGTGCTTCTTTGAAGTAGATATTTTTTATATTTATGAAAAGAATACTTGCGAAGATAATAGATTTAGTTTATAATAAGAGAAACATAAATAAGAATAATTAGGAGAATTGCAAATGTGGAATAGAAAAGAATTAAAAGAAAAAGCGAAAAAAGTTGTTCATAAAAATTATTGGACAGCTATTGTAGTATGTTTTTTAATTGCTTTATTTACAGGTGAATTTGGTACTTCCACAGTTGGAATATGGCAATCAGAAGATTCAATGGATCCCAATTATGTGATACATCGTGAACAAGATTATGAATTAGATGAATTTTTTACAGAGAAAAACCTCAAAAGAACTTTTAATGAAACACAAGTAAAAGTATGGGAAGCCATTGATGCAAATTTAAATAGTGCGACAAAATCCCAAAAATATATTTTTAAAATATGGGATGCCATTACTTCTTTTTCTATCAATAAAACAATATTAGGAATTGTACTTTGCATGGGAGCCGTGTTAGCTCTTGCTTTTACAATATTAATAGCAGATCCTCTTATTGTAGGAGGAAAAAAATATTTTTTAGAAGCAAGAAAAGGAACTAATCCAAAAGTAGGAATCATAGGAGAGGTCTTTCAAAAGCAATATTGGTTTCATATAGCAGGTATTATGCTTTTGCGTAATTTGTATAATGCTTTATGGTATTTAACAATTATCGGAGGCATTATAAAAACTTATGAATACAGAATGATACCTTATATTTTGGCAGAAAATCCAACCAAAAGCAGAAAAGAGGTATTTCAAATTTCTAAACAAATGATGAAGGGGAATAAATGGAAAACTTTTTTATTAGATATGTCTTTCTTTGGATGGAATTTTTTATCGGTTATGACGTTTGGATTGCTAAGCATTTTATATGTAAATCCATATAATGCAGCAACAATAACAGAACTATATGTAAATTTAAAGGAAAAAAGCAACACTTAAAGGAGTGTTGCTTATATTATTTTATCAAAAAAAAGCAAATTTTGTAAAAAGGAGGAAGTTTAGATAGAAAATTGCGATGAAAAAGCCTTGAAAACTCTTATAAAAAGTAGTATTATGAGAAACGGATTATAAAAAAAGAGGGGATAAAAATGAAAACTTTTTTCGCTAGTAGATTTGTAAGCGAGGAAGCATTAAACGAAGCAAGAATCAATTACCCTATTAAATTGAAATATTATAAAATAATAAATGAAGAAGAAGAGAAATTAAAATTTGGAATTCAAATTATTAAAATAGAATATAGGAAAGAAGGAAGAAAGGTAGAGAAGAAGGAGAGAGAAAAGATAGAAAGTGAGGAACAAAAAGTAGAGGGGATTTTAAAAATTCTAGAACGAAATGAAGTAACACCAATAGAGCTAGAAGAAATATTAGAGGATATCATAATGGACAAAAAAATTAAAAAAAGCTTGCAAAATATAGAAAATTAGTCTAAAATACTGAAAGTAAGAAAAAAATAAGGAGGGCTACATGGCAGATAAATTAGTAATAGTGGAATCACCAGCAAAAGCTAATACCATCAAGAAATTCTTAGGTGGAAGTACAAAAGTACTTGCTTCTATGGGACATATAAGAGATTTACCAAAATCCAAAATGGGAATCGATATTGTTCATGATTTCGAGCCAGAGTATATAAATATTCGAGGGAAGGGAGATCTAATTAAATCTTTAAAAAAAGAAGCAAAACAAGCTAAAAAAATATACATTGCAACTGACCCTGACCGTGAGGGAGAAGCAATCGCGTGGCATTTGGCGACTATTTTAGAAGAAGAAAAAGAAAAAATAACAAGAGTAACTTTTAATGAGATCACAAAAGGAGCCGTACAAAAAGCAATTAAAGAACCAAGAGATATTGATATCAATTTAGTAGATGCTCAACAAGCTAGAAGAGTACTAGACAGAATTGTTGGATATAAAATGAGTCCTGTCCTATGGAAAAAAGTAAAAAGAGGCTTATCGGCAGGAAGAGTCCAATCTGTTGCTGTAAAATTAATTGTAGATAGAGAAGAAGAAATTGAAAATTTCAAACCAGTGGAATACTGGAATTTATTAGCTAACTTACAAGAAAAAGAAAGCAAAAAGGAATTTGAAGCAAAGTTATATGGAAAAAATGGAAAGAAGCAAGAGATACATACAGAACAAGAAATGAATGAAATCTTAAAAGAAATAGATCAAGCAATTTATAAAGTTACAGAAGTAAAAAAGGGAGAAAAGAAAAGAAACCCTTCCCCACCATTTACAACGAGTACGATGCAACAAGAAGCTTCTAGAAAATTAGGATTTACTTTAAAGAAAACAATGTCAATTGCACAAAATTTATATGAAGGGGTAAAAATACCAGAAAAAGGAACAGTTGGTTTAATTACTTATATGAGAACGGATTCTACAAGAATTTCAGAGGAGGCAAGAAAAGCAGCAAAAGAACATATTGTAGAAACTTATGGAGAAAAATATTATGAAAATCGATATTATAAGACAAGCAAAGAGGCACAAGATGCGCATGAAGGTATTCGACCTACTTATGCAGATTTAGAACCAGAATCCATTAAAGATTATTTGACAAAAGAACAATACAAACTATATAAATTAATTTATAATCGATTTATGGCAAGTCAAATGGCAACAGCTATTTATGATACAATGGCGGTTTCTATTGATGCAAATGGATATACCTTTAAAGCAAATGGGCAAATGATTCGATTTAGAGGATTTATGACTTTATATGTAGAGGGGACGGATCAAAAAGAGCAAGAAGAAGAGGGAATGTTACCAGAACTTAAAGAAAATCAGGAATTAAAGTTAAAAAAACTAAATCCAAAACAGAGTTTTACTGAGCCACCACCAAGATATACAGAAGCAAGTTTGGTAAAAGCATTGGAGGAAAAAGAAATTGGAAGACCAAGTACATATTCTCCAACCATTACAACGATTTTAGATAGAAGATACATAGAAAAAATACAGAAGCAATTATCTCCAACAGAACTAGGAAGAATTGTGAATAAATTATTAACAGAAAATTTTACAGATGTTATCAATGTGGAATTTACAGCAAAAATAGAAAATGAGTTTGATGAAATTGCAAATGGAAAAGAAGAATGGAAAAAAATGATTCGAGAATTCTATGGACCATTTGAGAAAGAAATAGTAAAAGTAGAAAAAGAATTAGAACATGTGGAATTAGTAGATGAAGTATCAGATGTGCCATGTGAGAAATGTGGTAGAATGATGGTATATAAATATGGAAGGTATGGAAAATTTTTAGCGTGTCCAGGATATCCTGAATGCAAAAATGCAAAACCAATTATTGAAACCATTGATGTACCATGTCCAAAATGTGGAGCAATTGTGCAAGTTAGAAAAACAAAAAGAAAAAGAAATTATTACATTTGTGAAAATAATCCAACTTCCTGCGATTATATTTCTTGGAATAAACCAAAAGAGGGAGAAAAATGGAATGCAGAAGAAGCAGAAGAGGTAAAAAAAGAAATGGAAACGAAGGCAAGTAAAAGGACAACTAAAAAGAAAAGTAAAAAATAAAAAGGGAAGGAATTACAAAAAAATAAGGTGATTCCTTCTTTTTTCTTGACAATAAAGTATAAATTTGGTATGATTAATAATGCCTTAGGAATATTATTTATAAATTGTGAATATATTGAAAGTAGGAAAGTAATTAATAGAATGTTGCTTTGGCAAGGTAAAAGTAAATACATAAATGCAGGTATAATTTAGTGGTAAAATGTAACCTTGCCAAGGTTAATTCGCGGGTCCGATTCCCGCTACCTGCTCCAAATGTTATTTTTTAAAATAGGCTGAAATTTAAATGGCGTTGTAGCCAAGTGGTAAGGCACGAGTCTGCAAAACTCTGATTCGGCGGTTCGAATCCGCCCAACGCCTCCAAGAAATTAGCATTTTAAGCAAATGGTACAGAGTATCACGAAGTATCATATATTAGCACAAAATGCAGAAATACTCTCTTTGTAAGAGAGTATTTTTCGTTTTATAGAATAGATACCTATCATAGATTATCACAGTTTTGTATAAAATTTGCTGTACTTTGATGTAAGCAAATTTTAATATATAAATATAAAAATACTAAGTAATAAATTATAGCATTTCTATTTTATTATTTAGTATTTTATTGCTCTTTATTTAGATTTTTTAATAACATACTTCATAAATTAAATTTATTACTTTACTAGAATATAAAAATATACAAAAATTTGTTTTGTTCGCTTGTATTTTTCCAATAAATGTTATATAGTATTTATCATAGGAAATGAGAATAAGCAGATGTGGTTTGCCACCTACATAACAGAGTGCAACTCTGGGAAAGCGAGGTGGTGTTTATGGGATTTATATTATTTTTAATATATGCTTTGGGATTTTCCCTAACTGTAAACGTAACCTTATTGACTGTTATATTTATAATGTGGACAAATAAGGAATAAAATAAACAAACACATCTGTTAACTTTGAAGTGCACCCAAAAATTTGGACAAAAAAGTTTAAATTTTGGAGGTGCATTTT
>CASAUJ010000026.1 GCA_949118805.1 uncultured Clostridia bacterium
TTTTGAAGAAAATGGTAGATTTCTACTCGTTTCTAATAATTCTTCTAACGTTTCTAATATTGTGAATATTTCCATGGTTTACCCCTTTCTTTTTTGCCTTAAGAAGATAAGACTTGCTCTTCCATACTTTCTTTCATCCACGATTTCTATTCTTAACTCTTTCAATTGTTCTTTTATCTTTTTTTCTTGATCTGTTTCTATAATAATACTACTATTTTCATTGATTAACTGCTTCTCTATGATTATTTTAATCGCTTGATAGGCATAATTCGTTTGATAAGGTGGATCGATAAAAATAATATTAATTTCTTCCTTTATTCTGTTTTTTAGTAATTCTTTAAAGTCCATTTGATGCCATTCAATTTGTTCTTTGGTATGTGTTTTTTCTATATTCTTTTTGATCACTTCTACTGCTTGTTTTGATTGATCACATAAAATTGCCTTTTTGGCACCTCGACTAACAGCTTCTATTCCACAGGCTCCACTTCCTGCAAACAAATCTAAGAAAATAGCATCCTGTATCTCAAATTGTAGAATATTAAATAAAGACTCTCTTACACGATCTAATGTTGGTCTTGTATTTTCACCTTCTAAAGTATACAATTTTGTTCCTTTTGCTTTTCCAGCTATTATTCTCATATTTTGCCTCTCTTTGATATTACTATTTTATTCTTTTTTTAGATAATGTCAATAGTATTTACGGAAATGTAACATACATTTAACAGTTCTGTAATATACCCCCTAAATTGTAACATTTTTCTATTTTTCCTACAAAAAAACAAAAACTATCTACTTTCATAGACAGTTTTATCTTTTGTATACGATTTTTGTATTAAACATCATCTTTATTTACATCTTTTAACAATTCTAGCTGAGAAATCAACAAAGATTCCATTTTTGCTTTATAAATATCAAATTGCTTCTTTACATCTTCTAGTTCTTTTTTCTTCCCTATAATTTCATTATCTAAATCACTTGCTTGCTTTTGTGCAGTAGCTTTTGCTTCATTGATAATTTGTTCTGCTTGTTGGCTAGCCACTTTTTTTACATCATCTGCTGTTGTTTGTGCTATAATTAATGTATTTTGTAAAGTTTCTTCAATTGTTTTATAATGTTCCAAACTTTTGGTTAATTCCTCTACTTTTGTTCTTAGTTCTGTTGCTTCTTTATAATTTTTTGAATAATCGGCTGTTAATTCATCCAAAAAATCATCTACTTCTTCTACACTATATCCATTCATCATTTGTTTTGAAAATTTCTTATTTTCAATATCTAATGGTGTTATCATATTTTCCTCCTTGAATAAACGGATTAGTTGACTCCGTTGTTTTTTAACCATGAAACAGAAAGTTTGCTTTTCATTTCTTCTCTTGCCATTTCGTTTGTTATTTCATAATTAGATGGTGCTACTAAGAAAATTGAATTTGATACTTTTTGAATGTATCCATCTAATGCATAAACACCTCCACTTATAAAATCAACAATTCTTCTTGCTACATCTTTGTTTACATATTCTAAATTTACGATAACTGATTTTTTTTCTTTTAAAAAACTACAAATTTCATCAGATTGTTCAAAAGTTGTTGGTTGTGATATTACCATTTGAATTGCATTTGCACTTGCCTGTGGCATAGCTACTACTTTATCTTTATTTCTTCTTCCAAATATTTTTCTATCTTCTACTTCTACTTCTTCTTCCTCATCATAATCATATACATTTTCCTCATCATATTCTTCTTCCACTGCTGCATCCATTCCAAATAATCCCCATACTTTATCCATTAATGCTCCTGACATAAAAAAACCTCCTAAAATTACTTCCTTTGTTTTATTTTCTTTAGTATCTACTTTTTTTACAAGATTGTCAATATTTTTTCTTAATGTTATTGTTTTTTAATATTTTTGTAATACTTTTGTAACACTAATCTACATTTTCTAAATTAGGGTTTAGTAATATTTCATCATAAAGTGTTATCTTTTTGTATTTCGCTATTTCTTGATTCGAAAATCCTAATTCTTTTAGTTTTTCTGTTGAATATACCTCAACAATCGAATATTTTTCTCCTTGTTTTTTTATTTTAACCAACATTTTGCTTAAATATCCTGCTCGATTTCGAACTACATAATGTAGTCCATCTTCTTCAACAATGGCTTGATTTGGCACTTTTAGCCCAGCATCATCCCACCAAATTAAATCAAAAGAAATTTTTCTATAATTAATCAATTCTTCAATTTCCTTTTCAATTTTTAAAATGAGTACCACTTCTCCATTTTCCTCTTGAAAAATATTAGTTATTTCTGCTAAAACTTCTGCATTGTTCGATAATCGTATTTTCATTTTCTTTCCTACTTCTGCTTTTTTCGCTTCTTCTGTGGAAGATACGGTTGCAATATAACAATAAAAATTATCAATTATTTTTCCGCTTTCTTCATTCGTAGCCACTAATTTCCCTGTCTTTAAATCTAAGCTTTCCATATACTCTTTACTTAATGCACTAAAATTATTAGGGGTTAGTACTTCTTCTAATCCATCTACTTTATAAGACACAATTCCACTCATTGGCGCTTTTACATATTCTGCTCCAGAATTTAATTGTCCTTCATATCCCTTTCTTTCTTCAATTAATTGATTTAAATAAGAACCTTTCGGACTTAAGTCTCCTGCAATTTGTGCTTTTTTGGTTACTAAATCATTAATTGTTTTCTTATATTCGGCTAATTTAGTACTATCCTCTATTTGATTAATATCTGCCACTTTTTCATCAATTTGATTTTCTAAAATTTTCATATCAGAACTAAACAAACTTGTATCGTTCAACATAACTTCTTGTATTTTATTATCTAATTCTTCTATTTTACTTTTCAAATTTTCTTCATTTGAACTATAATATCGAAATATGTTTTCATCCTTAGCAGCTCTTTCTCCTTCTGATTTTATTTGTTTCATCCCATTTTTATAGTTCTCACCTTTTACTACTTTTTCATCACGAATCACATAACCAATTACAGTTTCTTCTTGATATAATTTCCCTTCTTCGATTGTAAAAATATTAGTTGGTTGTTTAATCAAAAGATAAATTGCATAAATTATATAGAATAAAATAGCAATCACTGCAATTCCTATCATTATTTTCTTCTTTTGTAAAGAGGTATCTTTTTTCATTTTTTTCTTTTCTTTTTTCAAATTAAACCCTCCAAAATAATCTGAATATTATCTTCTATTCTTGCTTGTCCATCTAGCCATTTAGTTTGTTTATTCTTTCGAAACCATGTCATTTGTCTTTTGGCATATCTTCTTGTTTCCATCTTTATTTTTTCAATCATTTCTTCTTTTGTTATCTTCCCTTTTAAAAATTCAACTACTTCTTTATAGCCCAATCCTTGCATTGCAGTAGGAAATTTTTTATGTTGTCCTAAGATTTTTCTTACTTCTTCCACCAGCCCTTGTTCTAGCATTACATCTACCCTTTTGTTGATTCTTTTATATAAGACTTCTCGTTCCCATTTTAAAGCATATACCTGATAATCATATTCCACTGGTTTTTTTCTCGATTCTATTTCTTGCTGTGTTTTTGTTTTTCCCGTAGCATGATAAATTTCTATGATACGTAAAATTCTTTTTTCATCTTTTTCACTTATTTTTTGGATAGCCAATGGATCTATCTTTTTGGCCTCTTCATATAAAATTTCCAATCCTTCTATTTTTACTCTTTTTTCTAATTCTTCTCGATATTCTTCATCAAATACAATATCTGGATATTCAATTTCATAAATTAAACTATCAATATAAAGTCCTGTCCCTCCTACTACAATTGGTATTTTTCCTTTTGCTATAATTTCTTTGATTCCTTTTTTGGCTTCTTTTTTATAATCTGCCACACTATATCTTTCCTCTGGCGAAACAAAATCCAGCAAATAATGTTGAATTCCTTGTCTCTCTTCTATCGATGGTTTCGCTGTTCCAATATTCATTTCCTGATAGATTTGCATAGAATCTGCTGATACTATTTCTCCATTTATTCTCTTAGCCAGTTCAATGGATAAGCTTGTTTTCCCAGATGCTGTTGGACCACATATTACAATTACTTTTTCCATTTTCTTTTTCCTCTCTGAATGAGATTTCAGGGACGTTCCTTAAAATCCCCTTTTTGAGGATTTAAGGGACAGTCCTTTTTCCTTTTTCCAAAGAGTATCCCTTTCCTCCCTTTTTTAGGGATTTTAAGGAACGTCCCTAGAATCCCTACTTATTTCATTGCTTCATATATTTTCAAGATTCCTTCTTGTGTACTTTTCATATATCCTATTTCTATACTAATACAGAACAAAAATATAATTCCTATGATAATGAGTTTCTTTTTCGCTTGGTTTTTCTCTATTTGTTCTTCTTTTATTTGTCCCATCACTCTTGCTACTTGTGGAACTAAAATCATACCATTAACCCCTGTAAAAATTGCTACTAGTACATTCTGCACTTTATTTTGCATCTCTACTTTTTCATAGATAATTCCACCTTTTGCTATTTGAAAAATTATTAATGTTATGATATAAATTATACTTATTCCCATCAAAAGAAAAAGCAGTTTCTTCCCTTTTTCTAGTGTTCCTAAACATTGCCAAGTCCATGCTATTAAAATGCTATATAAAATCACACCAGTTGCTATGATAAAAATCATTTTCTAACTTTCCCCCTTGTCTATTTTCTTGCAAATTTTCTTTCGATATCATATTTCGTCATTTTAATAACAGTTGGTCTTCCATGTGGACAAGTAAATGGATTTGGTAATTGTAATAACTGATCCATTAAAGCTGTTACCTCTTTTTCATCTAATGCCATATTCGCTTTAACAGCTGCTTTACAAGCTACTGTCGCAATAAATTTTTCTTCCTTTTCTTGTTTAGCTGTTCTAGCTACTGTATTAATTTCATCTAAAGTTTCTAAAAATAATTCTTTTGTGTTTAAATCAATACATACTGTTGGTACTCCATTTAGTTTAATGGTATTATCCCCAAATTCTTCTAAGCTAAATCCAGCTTGTTCAAACATTGTCATGTTTTCTTTTGCGATATCCATTTCTTTATGTGATAATGTCATAACATCTGGTAATAATAACATTTGCGAGTCTTTATCCTTTTCACTATAATAATTTTTTTTGACTCTTTCGTACATAATTCTTTCATGTGCAGCATGCTGATCTAAGATATACATCTCTTTCTCTATTTCTAATATAATATAAGTTTTAAATATAACTCCTATAAATTTATAAACTGGTTTTTGAAATTGTTCAGTTTCTTCAAATACTGATACATTGTCTTTTATCAAGTCTACTGCACTTATTTTTTCCTCTTCTTCTCGTTGTTTTTCTTCTATCTCTTTTTGTGTTTCAATTGGTAATCTTCCAAACATTTTTGCATACATTTCATTAAAATCTTTTGAAACAACTTCTGGATTTTCATTCAATTCTTGCATCTTTTGTTTTATTTCCTCAAATTCTTTTTGTATTTCAGGATCTTCTATATTTTCTATTAAACTATCAACTTCTTCTACTCTCTCATTTTCTTTTTCCAATTCCTCAGTTTTATTTTCTTCTTCCTTGTCGCCTTCTATTCGTTCTTTATTTTCTTCTTTTTCTGTTTCAACTTCTTGTCTCTCTACTTTTTCTTCTTGTTTCTCTTCTCCTATTTCTCGAATTGCATTCTCATTTTCTTTTTTCTCTATCGGTTCTTCTATCTTATTCTCTTCTTCTGTTTGTTTTATTTCTTCTTTTTTTTCTATTGGTTCTTCTTTAGATTCTAATTGATATTCTGTTTCTTCTTCTTTTACTGTTAAACTAGGTGTAATATCTTTTGAAGTTAATTCTTTTGCTATCTTTTCTTTCATTTCTTTCAATTGTTGTAATACATCAGAAGTATCGATTGGAGTTCCTATTTTGATTTCTTCCGTTTTTATTGATTCCTCTACTTTTGGTAAATCTCCTTCTATATGATTGGTCTTGATCTGACTTTCTTCTTCTGTATATTTTTCAATTTTCTTTTCATTTTGTTTTCGAAATCCAAATAAACCATTTATATTAGAAGATTCTTTTTTAGCTTCTCGAATATTTTTCAACCTTTCTTCAAAGCTCAATTCTCTAGATGTTGTGCTTACTACTAATTCATTTTTTAACATAGTTTCTTTTATTGCATGATATATTGATTGAAATATTTTGTTTTCTTCTTCAAAGCGAACTTCTAATTTTGCTGGATGTACATTTACATCTACTTTGGAAGGATTCATTTCAAGATTAAGAATGACAAAACCAAATTTTCCAATTGGGATTAACCCCTTATAAGCTTGTTCGGTAGCTGCTGTTAAAGTTTTATCTTTTATATATCTCTTATTAACAAAAAACAATTGATTGGAACGGTTTGATCTTGCTATTTCTGGTTTTCCTATCACACCTGAAATAGTAATATCTTCATATTGGTAATTAAGTTCTACTATGCCATTTGCTACATCTTTTCCATATATGCTGTAAATGACATTTTTTAATTCTCCACTTCCATTTGTTTGAATCACTGTCTTTCCTGTATTAATTAATTTGATAGCAATAGTTGGATGTACTAATGCAATTCTTGTAATGACATCTTCTATATAACCAGATTCCGTATAATCTTTTTTTAAGAATTTATAACGAACTGGTGTATTAAAAAACAAGTTCCTTACAGTAATAGAAGTTCCTATTTGGCAACCTATCTCTTCTTGTTCAAGAACATCTCCTCCTTCTACTACAATACGATATCCCGTTTCTTGTTCTTGTGTTTTTGAAATCATTTCCACATTACTAATGGCTGCAATACTAGCCAAAGCTTCTCCTCGAAATCCCATTGAAGTTACTGTATCTAAATCATCTGCTGATCGAATTTTGCTTGTAGCGTGTCTTTCAAATGCAATTTCTAGATCGTCCATTGCAATTCCTTTTCCGTTATCGATTACTTTTATATAAGAGATGCCTCCATTTTTAATTTCAACAGTTATATTGGTTGCTCCTGCATCGATTGAGTTTTCTACCATTTCTTTTATGACCGATGCTGGTCTTTCAATCACTTCTCCTGCTGCTATTTTATTGATTGTTAGTTCGTCCAATAGTACGATATTTCCCATTTTTCTCCTCCTAATTTCTTTTCTATTTCTCTTTGGCTCTTATTATATCATTAGTTTTTTAATTTTTGTATAGTTTTTTGAAATTTTTTACTACCTCTATCTCACTATAAAAAAAGATACTTTCAAAAGTATCTTTTAATCTGGTATCAATAAAATAGAATAAGTATAACATGGAATAATTGCAACATGGGAAATTCCTCTTACTTGTATTTTTGTATTTTCATTATAAGATATGATAGCTGTAGCAGAAGTCCTTAACCATTCTGTATTAGTTGGTGAACTACATCGATCTGTTGCTCCTGTTTTATAATGATTGGTACCATCTTTATCTATATCAATCTCTATTTCTATATTAGTGGATTTGTTGTTCGTATTACTGATAGAACCAGAAATAATTGCTTTTCCTGTTCCATGCCCTGCTAAAGAAACTTCATCTAATGTACACCAACTAGAAGATATTTGTCCCTTTGCAATCCCCCATTCTCTTTCAATCAAAGTTGTTTTACTATTAGTTTTCAAAACTTCTACGGTGTTTTTTAAGTTTTCTATTTCTCCTCTTAATTCTTCTATTTCAGAAGAATTCGTAGCAATTTTGATGTTATCAATAGAAGCTAATTGCAAAGAAGAATTAATTTCAAATTCATAAGGATATTCTCTCAATTTTGTAAAAATTGAAGTTGCCTCTCCTATTTCTATTTTATCTAAACTAGCTTGTTCCTTTTGACTTGTGGTAAAAACATATTCAATTTCATCCTTTTCATCTTCGCACAATCCATCTGCCAATTCTTGTAAAGATGGCATTTGTTGTTTTTTTCCATAAGTTTCTATTTGGATATTTGTAATTTTCAAATTTATTTTTTCAGTTGCTGTTTGTTTTCTATTTTCTTCTGCTCCATTATCTGCTTTTTTTAATACTCCATTTTCGCCACTTATACTCGTTATAGTAATTCCAGCTAAAATTAATAATATAATAATAGTGATAACTAATGCAATTAGCGTAATTCCTTTATTAAATGTCTGTTTTCTTTTTAACATTTCTCTTTCTCCTCTCTTCTTTTGTTTTTCTTTATTTTTGATATTTTAATTCTATCATTCGTCTAAGTAAGCGTCAATTAGTTTTCATAATTTTATTTTTCTTTTAGTATGGTCCAAAAGAAAAAACTAAATTACAAAATTGTAACTTAGTTTTCTAAATTTTAAAGTATAATTGAAATCAAATGGGGTTAAGGTGTGCCTGTCCCACTTTTGCCATAACATCTAATTTTACCATAAAGCAGGGCGAAATCCTACTGTGTTCGGATTATATGATGGATTGATACTGTATCTACTAATAGCTGAAACAGTCCCATAATTTCTACAAGCTCCTCCTCTAGCAACATGACGAACATAATATTCTTTCATATCTTTTTCAAGAGTCCATTCTTCTAAATTTCCTACTAGATCATAAATCTCTAATACAGCATTTCTTTCTGTTGCTCCTGTTGTTAAGAATACTTGTGAACTTGGTTTTTCATATATATATTTCCCTCTCGTAATTATAAAACTAACATCACTATAATTTCCCCATGCATTCGAATTTGTTTTTAACTTTTCCTGCCTTTCTTCAATTGTTTCACCTAAACTCCTTCCTTTTTCTTCAATAAATTTTAATACTAAATCCCATTGAATTCCAAACATTAAACTACTTGTTTTTCCTCCTGTTGCTAATTCTTTGGACTTTGTTTGTGCTTGTGCACAAGTGATAAAATTATAAGGATATACATTTTGTCGAATTATTGCTGTTACTAGTTCATCATCCTTTGTATATCTAGGAGTTATTGTTCCTGCTTCATATCTTCCAATATAGAATCCTCCATTTTCATATACTCTCTTTAACATTAATTGTTTACATTGATTGTATTCATCAACATTATTAAACCCTACTATAAATGAATCTGCATAATCTGTATTTCTATAATTATAGGCATACTTTTGTAAAATACTTTCAATTTTCTCATAATCTTCTGGACTTGTAGGTGGTGTTCCCGCATATTCTGGATTTGTATAAATAGACTTTGGTACTTCGATCCACACCCATTCATTCCCATTACTATCTGTCATAACAAGTCCAGTATCAATTGTCCCCTCTAATTTCTGTGCTCCTTCTGGCACAAATGGTGTAGTATCCGCTGTTGTTGGAGGAATAATTGATCCCGAACCATCACCTGTTGAGCCACCACCTGTCGTATTATTGTCACCTGTTGTATTATCTGATCCATCTCCTGTTGATATTTTCCCAATATAATCATCTAATTTCCCTGTAATTTCATATCCTAAATCTGTTCTTATGGCTCCTGTATCTTTATTTACTTGATCATCTTTACTAATTACCTTTGCATTTTTTAACTCTTCTATAACATCATCCATTCCTGGACTTTTATGTTTTTGCTCTGCCTTTATAATAGCCATATCAACTTGTTCTTCCAAACTTGCCTTTTCTGCTAATTCTTTAGCTGTTCTTGCCTCTTTAATTACACCTTTATCACTAGTTAAACTTCCAATTGTTACTCCTGCAATTATAATTAATACCACTATCGTAATTACCAATGCAATTAGTGTTATTCCCTTTCCTTCCTTTAGATTTCGTTTCATTTTTTGTTCCCTCCTTTATTTTTAGAAAAACACAAAAACAAGACATAAACCTATATTTCTATAAGTTTTTGTCTTGTCTCTTTTTTCCTTTTTTCTTTTATTATCTAAAGTGTAGATCCCTCTTACAGTATCAGTATCTATAAATTTTGTTTTCTTTTGCATCCCAATTCCTCTTTTTATTTGTTGTATTCAGATTATTTCTCATTTTTGTTTTCTACTAATTTCTTCTCAAAATAAGTAGTAATTCCCATCAAAGACAATAAATATACAGCTAATACCAATGGAATTGTTACTCTTCCGATCGGAATTCTAGCAATTGCCATTACACTTAATAAAGTAGCTTGGGCCACTATTAATAAAGCAATTGTTTTCCATAGTGTTTTCACAACTCCCAATTTATAATAACGAACCATCATATAAACTAATATAATAATACTTGTGATAGCAAATGGCCAAATATAAGGACTGATAATATCCCTTCCTCTTGTGTGAGGAACTTTTGCAATTTCTACACTATCTGCTGAAATTTCCACCTCATATTTCTCATTTATTTTATTAATCATCTCCACTTTTTGCTCTTCTGTTATTTCTTTTGCAAGAATACTGATGGTATCTTCATATACTTCTACTTTTTGTAAAATAACAGCTTGATCTCCCAATATTTCATCTGTTATCTGTTTTATATCTTGCATTTCAAATTCTTTTTCCAAATATAATTGTATTTTTTTTGCTTCTTGGTATTTTAAATCAAAATTTAATCCTATTGTAAAAGTAACAATAATTCCTGCCATTATAATCACAGCAATTAAAAGTGCTATTATTTTTGTTTTTTTGCTTCCTTCTTTCATCTTCTACTATTCCTTTCTTGCATCTATTTTAAATAAACTATTGGTTACTATCCCATTATAAATGGCGATCAAAGCAATTCCCCAAATCATTGTCATTCCAAAACTGCTAATTGGTATCCAGTTAATAAAGCAAAAAGTAACTACGGTAATAATAACTGGTATCATTCTAATCCAATAATTTTTATAAACAGTCTTTCTATCCTCTACTTTTGCTAATAACTGATATAATAAAATATAATTTAATATAAATGCTATCAATACGCCAAAAATCCCCTCTATTGACAACACAACATTTGCATATCGAATTATAATCATGAATAGGGAAACAAAGCCAATATAAGAAATCACTCCTAATGCTCCTATTTTTTTATATTTTACAATTATTGCTATCATACCAATTCCTATCATTCCTAAAATGATATAAATTGCTATTGAAATTTCGCGATCTGTTATATCTGATAAAATATATTGATTTTCCTCTATTTCATATTGAATTGGCATACTACCAGTATTTAATACAGTCGCTATACTAGCAGCTTGATTCACATATCCTTGTAACGTTTTCTGATCGGTTGATGAAGATCCAATCGATAATTGTATTTTTCCCGTTTTAATTGGATTTTCAAAACTGGTACTCATAATTTCTTCACCATCTAAATTTATCGTTACTTTCTTTTCTGTTTTCGTTTCTGTATTTTCTTCTGTTTCATTTGTTTCTGTTGTATTTTCTGATACTTCATTTCCAGATGTTGTATTTTCTACTTTTACATATTGTTTACTAATGTCTTCTAATTTTTTAGTTCCTTCTTGATTAAATTCAATTTCTAAATACACCGTTGTTCCTCTTGATGTGCTACCATTTGAACCACTCATAACTCTTGCTTGTTTTATTTTTTCATTATTTAATAAAACTTCTTTTGTTTCACTATCTACCATTTCAAATTTTCCAGTTGTATTTAAATTACTTACAATCTGATCTGTTGCTTTATTCTCTGTAACTTCAACCAAGATACTTCCTGTTTCTTTATCTAATTTTATGATATAATTACCAATTCCTAATTTTTGCAATCTTTTTTCTATTATTTTTTTGGATATCTGATAATTTTCTGCTGTTTTAGTTTCTGCATTATTGTCTTCACTTACTTTAAGTTTAATATTTCTACTTCCTTTTAAATCCATTGCAAAATCATAATCTTTTACTTGATTTTCCATTCTATTTTGTACTTTTGTATAAACTCCAAAAAAAGCTATCATGGTAATTGCTACCACTATTAATGTAATCGTTAATATTTTTATTTTTTTCATTTTTGTTTCCTCCATTTATAATAATTTTGTATCATTAATTACTAATTCAAACCAAATTTCCAAAAATTTTGCTGCATATTTACTCATCATTGTTCGATCCATAAAAATTTCAAAATAATCTAATACAGGACAAATCTCTGTGTCAATTTTTAAATCTAAAATTACCTTCCTATCTTTGCTGTCAATTTTTAATTCCGCATTTGATACGGCATAATTAACACGGTCATGAATATCAAATGTGGATAAATTTGTATTAGAAACTCGATTTCTATGCACATCTGATTTATCGGCTAAAATAAGAGCTGCTGAAATATCACTGATTGCTGTTCCCGTTTGCTCATCATGATTTCCAATTGCCATCATAATTTCTGTTCTTTCTTCTACTGGCATCTCCATATCTTTCAAAATTTGATAAGCTAATATCGCTCCACTGTGTGCATGATCAATACGATTTACACAATTTCCAATATCATGTAAATAACCTGCTATTTTAGCCAATTCAATTGTTCTTTCTGGATATCCCAAAGTTTCTAAAATTTTGCCTGCTCTTTGTGAAACAATCGAAATATGTCTATGACTATGTTCTGTGTAGCCTAAACTATCCAATTGTTTTTGTGCTCCCTGAATGAGAGCTTCTACCTCTTCATTTTTTATCACATCTTCCAATGTTATCATTTCATTTGCCTCCTATTTTTGTCTTTCTAGATTTTATCCTAAATTTTAAAAAATATCAACTCTTTTTACAATAAATTTGTGCAAATTAACACTCTTTTATTAATTTGCACAAATTTGTTCCTATTCATACATTATTTTCCTATTGCATAGATAATAAAATTAAATTGTTTAATTGTTTCTCCATCTTCTGTATCTTGTAAATTTTGCTTTGTATCTTTTTCATATTCCCATTTCCATAAAATTTTAATTGTTTTATTACCTATGAGTTCTCCGTTTAGTTCTTCTTCCATATCTTCTAATTTTTCATACTTTCTATCTTTTCCTTCTATTTGAAAACTTAAATTCTTTGGTTTTTGATTTTGTCTGTCAAATTTTATTTGATAGTTTATTTTTTTATTAGTTTTTAACAATATTTCGAACTCCCCTTCTGTTCCAGGGGCTATTTTTTTATAAATCAAGGAATCTTTATGTATGGTATCTAATAAAAAAATCTCTTTAAAATCAATATTATGATAAGATACCTCAAAAATATATGCTTTCTCTTTTGAATCCTTTTGTTCTTTTGATATAAGTGTATTTTTGTTTTCTCCCTCTTTTGAAGAAAACAGTCTGAAAAAAATAAATTGATCTTGAAATTGATTTTTGAAATCTGTCTTATTTCGAATAAAAAATATAACGATTATAAAAATTATCATTACGAATAAAAATACTTTTTTTGTTTTCTTTTTCACTTTGTTTTAGTGCCTCCTTTAAATCTTAAATTGTTCCGAATGCACTTTTATTTGTATTTCTTGTAAAATATTTTTATCGGTTGTATTTTTTTCCTTATCATATAATATTTCTAACTGATAACAATCTTCTTGGACCTTTTCTTTTCCCAATTTCATGGCAGTTGTTTTGTTCTTTTCCAATTTAATTTCTTCCTGATTTTTATAAAGTTTGAAAGAAATTGATTCTTCTGTTTCTGATAAAATTTCTATATAATATTGTAAGTCTACTTGTGTAATAGCATTATTTTCTTTATAATTTTTCACCTTAAAACAATACGCTTCTTTTTCCTTTTCACCATCCATATTGATCTTTGGACTACTTTCTACTACCATGATTGGTTCTGCGATTTTAGCAGTTGTTTGTATTTTAGTATGACTATATTCTTTTCCCATACTATAACCAGAAAAAAATAAAATTAATACCATAACACTCACCGTTATTAATGTTATCTCTCTTCTTTTGTTTTTTAATAGCTTTTTTATGATAATTCTCTATCCCTCCTCCTTAATTTTACTTTAGTAAGGACAATTTTTTACTTGTCCTTACTAAAAATTGACAAATAAAATAAAAATATAATAATAGAATAAAGGTTACTTTTATGCTCAGAACTTTTATGAACATTTTCAATTCTCTAATTTTTTAAATTGTTCTATTGTTGTGGTAATACCTGTGTTCCAGAAACCATTACTTCGAAACTATAAGTAACAATTCTTTGTGAATCCTCTGTATCTGTCCTATCGTTACTTGCCATTTCATTTTCGTTTGTTCCTGTTTGATATTCCCATTTCCAACCAATTGTTAATGTTCTTGTCTTGTTTTCATCATCTGCATAAATGGTTCCAGATAAGTCGTTTTCTAATTCTGTAATAGAATTATATTCTTGATGATCATAAATAAATTTCAAATTTGTTGGTTTTTGACTTTCATTGACAAACTTAATCTGATAATCAATTCCTACATCAGAATCAGTTCCATCTACTATAATATCAAAACTTCCTCTTGTTCCTGGTGCAATTTTGTTTCCTACTAAAGTTTGATTATCACAAGTAGATACTAATTCAATTTTTTGGACTTGTTCCTTTTGCCCATTCACCTTGAAACTCCATGTTGCCACTTCTGCCATTCCATTTCCTCTTACTTCTGACACATATTTCGAATAACTTTGTCCTCCTATAAAAGATAATAAAATGCAAGACAAAATAGCAACAATTAGTAATATTTTTTTCTTTTTACTCAAATAGGCTTTCCTCCTTTCTTCTTCAATTTTTAGTTTGGATAATTTTCGATAAACTTTCGAATTAAAATTTCTTGAAATAAAAAATTAGAAATTTGAAAATGTAATCACATTATAGTTCTATTTCTTTTAATTGTCAACAATTTTTCATCGCAGAATTCGACATTTTTCATTTCTATCTCTTTATTTTACAGCTTTTCTTGACTTTTCCATTTTT
The DNA here is from genome assembly GCA_949118805.1 of uncultured Clostridia bacterium. GTDB lineage: Bacteria > Bacillota > Clostridia > TANB77 > CAG-508 > CAG-269. The sequence continues at coordinate 14,823 of CASAUJ010000026.1, forward strand.
TTACACTATAATATTATCGTATTTTCTATCTTTTATTTTTTTCGTTATTTTCCCAAATAAAAACAAATTATAAATTGAAAGGAGCGTTGTTTATTGTATAAAAAAACAAAAATTTTTATTTTTTCATTCTTATTTTTTATTTCTATTTTATTTTTTCAAGCAACTTGCTTTGCTAAATATATGATAGAAGATATTCAAACAGTAGCTACTCTAGATATCGATGGTGGCAAACCAACTGTTGAAATCTTAGATATCACTTCTACAAATGATTTTTACCCTTCTCGTGCTAGAAAATGTCATTTAATTTCAGGACATCTAAAAATAACAGAAAGAAATTTAACTCGAAACGACTTAACAATTGAACATTTAAAAATAGTAGTAGGAAAACGTCCTTATCTTTCGGAAAAAGATATTACTCCTGTTGATTTTAAAAGTTTCTCTCTTGTTTCAGAAACTCCTCTTGAAAAAATCTATGAATTTTCTTTCACTAATGTAGAAGGTTTTGGTACTTTAGGATTTATTATTCCAGAAGGAATCCTAGAAGATAAGTATGGCTTTATCAACGAAAGACTGTTACTTCCTTCTAATCTCGTCATTGATAATACACCACCCCTTGCCCTTTTTGACGAACTACCTAGTTCTGATGGAAAAACGATTGGGCGTATTCGACTTAGTGAATCTGTTAAACCAATTGAAGGATGGAAAGAATCTACTTCTGGTTTGGTCATAGAAAAAGAATTTTCTAATCCTATTTCTTATATTTTACCTCTTGAAGACTATGCTTCAAACCCTATTGAAGTTTTAATCGATATAAAAAATGCAAATGCTATTTCACTGGAATATGGAACTTACGATGAATTGAGTAAACAGACCCTCGTTTCCAGTGGAGAAATTACTTCTCCCAATACTATTTCCTCTACCTCACTTGCTAAAACAGAATCTATTTTTTTGAGAGCCGTTGATTCTTCTGGTATTTCTTTCTTGCAAGGAAAAGTTTATATGCATACTTATTTAAATAATTCTACCTCTTTTTCTTGTTCTTATTCTCATTTACCTTATTATCCTCATTATAATCCTTCTCCTACTCAATGGTGGAATGTTGGTTCTGATCATACACTTAGTTATTTTGATCGTATTTTTACACAATTTGGTGGTTATGGTTGTAATCATTCTGATGTCATTCCTTCCCACATTTCTTCTCAATTCTTATATGGAATTTCTAGTTTACAATTCAAACTTAAAAATCTTCCAAACTACTCTGTTGTTTATCAATCTTACGTAAAAGATATTGGATGGTTACCTGTTTCTTGTGATGGAGAAGAAAATTTTTATCAGCATGATAAACCCGTTTCTTCTTTTCGTATGAATCTAATTCCTTCTAGTCAAAAACAGTTCTTAATTGATTTCTGGAATCGAGATATTGGTACTCATTCTATAAATTAATTATTTCTTATTTACTCCTATAATGCCTCCTAAAATTCCAAATATCATACCAACTACAATCATAATTATACTTTGTATTTCCAATCCAAATTTCCAATTTAAAATACTAGAAATCATATAAATTGTAAAAATATAGATTCCACCAATTAAAGCTCCATTTATGAATCCATTTTTTTTAATTTTAGTATTTCCAATAGAACTCCCTATTAAAATACTAATTGCTGTTACTATAATAATAACAGGATTTGTTAAATTTTCATTTACTTGAGTATAAGTTAATACAGTTGCAAAAATTAATAATAAAATAAATGTTGTTAGTAAAGCAATTCCAACTCCTTTAGCTATATTGGTAATGGTATTTTCCATCTTTTTTCTCCTTTTCTTCTTTTTGTTAATTTATATGTAATAAAAAAAGAAATAGAACATTCTTTTTTGTTTCTATTTCTTTTTTTATAAATTATCAAAATAGGCTTTCAGCTTATCTGTTTCTCTAATATGATATTGCGTATTGCTATGGACTCCTCTCCTAATCATAAAATCAATTAATCTTTTGTCTATGGTAATATAATATAAACATTGTATCCATCTTCTTTTAATTTTTTATATTGTAATTAAATAATTTATATCAAAAGATTTAAAACCTGTCTATATACAAAAATTCTATGACTCTTTATAAAGAATTAAATGGAATTTCTATATTATCATACCAATATAAGAAAGACTTTAGATACTGCTAAGAAAAATTACAATTGCTTTTTTTGAGGAATCTAAAAATAATCCATTAGAATTAGTAATATTAATCGCAATTTTTTATGGATTAAGAAGAAGTAAAGTTTTAGGTTTAAGTGGGCTGCACCTTTAATTCAAGAAATTAAAGATGTTTTTACTGAAACACAAGAAGAAAATTAAAAACAATAAAAAATTATCATATTTAAACCCATTTGTCGAAAATAAGTTTAGTTAGATAATTCTTTAAATTGGCTGGGCTGGCTAGATTCGAACTAGCGCATGCCAGAGTCAAAGTCTGGTGCCTTACCGCTTGGCTACAGCCCAATATATTAAATGGGGTGGAAGATGGGACTCGAACCCACGGTCTCCAGTGCCACAAACTGGCGCGTTAACCAACTACGCTACATCCACCATCATCACGTGTTACTACCGCACCTGTGCAATTAACACATTATTTATTTTACCCTATCTCTACCCCATTTGTCAACCATTTTTCTATAATTTTTTCTAGATTTAAAGATAACTTTTAAATTATAATATTTAAAAGTTATTTATTTCTATTATTGTACAAATGAATTTGGATCAATTCCATATTGTTTATACATCCATGTCATATAATCAAATGGTTCTAATGTTTGTGGCAATCCATAATCTTCACCATAAGTTTCTACTGATAAAGTTAAAATTTTAGGAGGATTAACTGGCGTGCTAACTTCTGCATTTTCTTCTTCCTGTGAATCCTCTGCTACTTTTACTTCTACTTCTTCTATTTTATGCACAATATCTAACCCTTCAATCACTTTACCAAAAGATGTATAATATCCATTTAATGAAGCATTTGCTTTTGTCATAATAAAAAATTGTGTACTTCCAGAATTATAAGATTCTTCTGTTAGAGATGGAGAATAAGAAGTATAATCACTTCTTGCCATACCAATAACCCCTTCTTCAAATTTTAATTTGTTTTTGTTCACTCCATTAGCAATAAACTCACCTTTTATGGTATAAGCTTTTTCTTCTCCCCCATCTTTTAAATCTGCTATGGTTGCAGAACCTTTTCCAGTTCCTTCTTTATCTCCTCCTTGAATCATAAAATCTTTTACTACTCTATGGAAAGTCAATCCATTGTAAAATCCTCTATTAGCAAGCGTTGTAAAATTCGCAACCGTTTCTGGTGCTAACTCTGGATATAGTTCAATTTTTATCGTTCCAAAATTCTCTACCTCCATTGTTGCTACTGGATTTTTTTCTCCTATTGTTGCTTTTTTATAATAGCCATAACCTAAACCTGCTATTAATACTATTACCAAAATTAACGCAATTATCCATATTAAATTTTTTGTTTTCATTTTCTCTTTCTCCCTTTCTATTCTTTTCTCTATTTTCTTCCTCTGTTGTGTCCTTCCAAAATGTTAAAATCCAAATTGATCTTGCATTCTTTTTAAAGATTGCTTAATGGCTCTTGCTCTTACTTCGCCAATCCCATCAACTTCATCTAAACTTTCAATATCAGCTTCCAATATATATTGAAAAGATTTAAAAGAATGAATCAAATTTTCTACAATATTAGCTGGCATTCTTGGTATTTTATTTAAAATACGATATCCCTTTGTATACACTCCCACTTCATCATAATTATCAAAATTCTCATATCCTAATAACTTAGCAATTATATTTTCATTCGATAATTCTTCATATTGCAATTCTCTTAATTTCTCAAGTACTTTTTCAGGTGTTTGTTTTTTTCTTCCTAATACAATATAGTCTTTTATGATATACAGTTCTTCACTCTCTAATCCTCCAATTAATTCTTCCAACTGCATTTCTACTAATCGTCCATCACTCCCTAATTCATAAATTTGTCGTTGAATTTCTTCTGCAATTCTCATTACCATTTCCGCCCTTTGGAGTGCTATAATTACATTTTCCAATGTTACCATATCATTAAATACATATTCGTTTAATAAATTTAATTTATTATCAAATACTTTTTTATATTTTTCTAATGTCTGTATTGCCTGATTTGCTTTATTTAATACTATTTCTGCATCTTCTAAAACATATCGATCATTCCCCTTAAACAAGGTTATAATATTTCTTCTTTGTGAAATACTAATCACCAATTCTCCTGTTTGTTTCGCTATTCTTTCTGCCGTCCTATGTCTTGTTCCTGTTTCTAATGTAACAATCTCTCTTGCTGGTATCAATTGAGCATTTGCATATAAGATCTTTTTAAAATCACCACTTAGTACAATGGCTCCATCCATTTTTGCTAGTTCATATAGTTTTGATGAAGTATATTCTTCATTAATAATAAATCCTCCATCTACTACTTCTTTTAAAATTTCACTATTATCTGTCATTAACAATAGTGCTCCTGTTTTTGCTCTTAATATATTTTCTAATCCATTGCGAATGGGGGTACCTGGAGCAATTAATTTTAAAATTTCCGTAATATTGTCTTCTTTTCTTTTTCCCAACTGTTTTCTCCCTTCTGCCCTTATTATCCTAACACTTTTTTGATTGCTTCGTTTACATTTCTGACACCTATTATATCTAATTTATAATTTTCTTTCAAGTCTTTTTTATTACTTTCTGGAATAATACATTTTTTAAATCCTAATCGCTCTGCTTCTTTTAATCTTTTTTCAATTACATTAATTCTTCTCACTTCACCTGTTAACCCTACTTCTCCTATGATTACCATGTCTTTTGGAATTGGATCATTTTTAAAACTAGAAATAGTTGCCATAACAATACCTAAATCAATTGATGGCTCATTAATCCTTAATCCCCCAACCACATTTAGATATACATCTTGTGAACCAAGCATTACTCCTGCTTTTTTTTCCAAAACAGCAATCAATAATGCCAATCGATTAAAATCAATTCCATTTGCAGTCCTTTTTGGATATCCAAAAATAGTTTGTGAAGTTAATGCCTGCAATTCTACCAAAATAGGTCTTGTTCCTTCCATACTCGAAACAATACAAGAGCCAGAAGGATTATCCTCTCTTTCTGAAATTAATACTTCTGATGGATTTGTAATTTCACACATTCCCTCTTCTTTCATCTCAAACATTCCAATTTCATTAGTGGAACCAAATCGATTTTTCACTCCTCTTAAAATTCGATAAGAAAAATATCTTTCTCCTTCTAAATATAAAACCGTATCTACCATATGCTCTAATACACGTGGTCCAGCTATATTTCCTTCTTTTGTAACATGTCCAATAATAATTGTTGTAATAGCCTTTGATTTACACACTCTCATTACCTGAGAAGTAATTTCTCGTACTTGGCTTACACTACCCGCAGCTGCTGATAAATCTTCTGAATACATCGTCTGAATAGAGTCAATAATCACTAACTTAGGATTCATCTCTATAATTGCTTGATTTACCAAATCAATATCTGTTTCTCCTAAAAATAAAATATCTTCATTTTTAATATTTAGTCGATCTGCCCTCATTTTTATTTGTTCTGCTGATTCTTCTCCTGAAACATATAAAACCTTTCCTTCCCCTTTTACTTTATCACAAATTTGTAAAATTAGGGTTGACTTCCCAATTCCAGGCTCTCCTCCCAATAAAACTAAAGATCCCTTTACCAATCCTCCACCTAATACATTATCTAATTCTGCAAATCCTGTTGCCGTTCTTATTGTCTCTTTCGCTTCATAAGAACTTAATTTTTGAGGCAAACTACTTTTTAAATCATTTCTTTTCAAATTAGAATTTTTACTGTCCACTACCTTTTGTTCAAAAAAACTATTCCAACTATTACAAGCTGGACACTTACCTAGCCATTTTGCAGATTCATTTCCACACTCATTACAAACAAAAACAGTTTTACTCTTTGCCATGTGCAATGGGGACGTTTCCTTTTTCACATTTCATTTCAAAAAATTTTAAGTAGTATCCTATTAATACTATCTTCCTTATTTCTATCTCTAGGAGAATCCCCTTCCTCCCTTCTTCTATTTCATTGCCACTTCTACCATTCGTTTTGTTAATCCTGTCACTCGTGCAATTTGCAAATTTGAAATCCCTTGCCTATTTTTCAATTTTTTTACACATTGATTTCTCTTTTCTATATCATATTTAGCTATTTCCTGAATATTTTCCAATTTTAAAATTTCTTTTATATAATCTTTTGCTTGCTCATCATTTAATTTCTCTATCATTTCATATTCAACAAAATCCTCTATCTTATTTTGATTTATTTTATGAAATGCTATAAAATTATCGATTGCTTCTTTTCTATTTCCACCAAATAATTTTAATACTTGTCCACTTTCTATTATCTTTTCTTTTCCTATATATTCTTGATAACTACTCCATTGATATTCCTTTGTTTTTGCCATTTCACTTTTCTCTGGATTTTGATGAATATAACGACATACTGTTTTTAAGTAACTTTCTGTTTCCACATTTTTACTCAAAAATCTATTCTGAAATAAATGCCCTACTCTCTCGGTTTTCTTGTTCCAATAAGATGAATAACTAATCATTAAACTTTGCAATAACTTTGAAAGTTGATCCATTTTATCATATAAAACAAGATGTACATGATTCGTCATTAAACAATATGTATACAGTTCATATTGATATTTTCCTTTGGTTCTTTTAATCTCTTTTATAAATTTATAATAGTCATAATTTTCCAAAAATATATCTTGTTTCGCATTTCCTCTCAAAATGACATGATATACTTTTGTACTGCTTTTTTGTCTTGCCTTTCGGGGCATTCTATCACCTCGCATTTTAATTTGTTTCCATGCCCCTCCCTAATTAGAAACAAAAAAAGTATAGCACATTTTTTCATCATTTACTATACTTTTTTCATTATTTACTAAAAATTCACAATTAAAATACACTTATGTGAAAAAAGAAACGTCCCTATTTCACATTATTTTTTACTTCTAAATGAAACTTCTTGGAATAAGAAGTCATGTACTTTTTCCCAAGTAATTTCTTGATGTAAAAATTCATTTATTTCATCTTC
>CASAUJ010000027.1 GCA_949118805.1 uncultured Clostridia bacterium
AAACATAAGGAGGAATTATTTTGAAAAACGGAATTAAAACATTAGCTATGTGGCTAATCATAGGAGTTATATTTATTGTTGTATTATCATCAATTGTAGAAAACAGTGAAACAAAACTTAAATATTCAGAATTAATAGCCAATATCAACAGTGGAAAAATCGAAGCCATTCAGATTGAATCAGATGGAAAAACAGCTACTGTTACCTTGAAAGATGATAAAATAAAAAAAGAAGTAAACATACCAAATATGGAAAACTTTATGTCTTATACAGAAGAATTCTTAAAAGAGGGTGCGTTTACTTTAGAAGAAAAATCACAATCTATATTTGTGACTGTTCTTAGTTTACTAACACCATTTGGCTTATTAATTATTTTCTTTATTTTCTGGTTCTTTATGATGGGAGGTGCTGGTCAAGGGGGAGCAGGAAGCAAAACCATGTCATTTGGAAAAAGCAAAGCAAGAATGATGACACCAGCAGAGAAAAATAAAATTACATTTGAAGACGTAGCTGGAGTAGATGAGGAAAAAGAAGAACTAGAAGAAATTGTACAATTTTTGAAAAATCCAAAAAAATTTACTGATATGGGAGCTAGAATTCCAAAAGGTGTTTTATTAGTAGGGCAACCAGGTACAGGTAAAACATTACTAGCAAAAGCAGTGGCAGGAGAAGCTGGTGTGCCATTCTTTATCATCAGTGGATCAGACTTTGTGGAGATGTTTGTTGGAGTAGGTGCTTCTAGAGTAAGAGATTTATTTGATCAAGCTAAGAAAAATGCACCATGTATTATCTTTATTGATGAAATTGATGCAGTAGGGCGTCAAAGAGGAGCAGGACTTGGTGGAGGACATGATGAAAGAGAACAAACATTGAATCAATTATTAGTAGAAATGGATGGATTTGCAGAAAATGAAGGAGTCATTGTATTAGCAGCAACCAACCGACCAGATGTATTAGATAAAGCTTTATTAAGAGCAGGAAGATTTGATCGACAGATTGTAGTAGGATTACCAGATGTAAAAGCAAGAGAGCAAATTTTAGAAGTACATGCAAGAAAGAAACATTTTGCAGATGATGTAGATATGAAGATAATCGCAAAAAACACATCAGGATTTGCAGGAGCAGATTTAGAAAATGTTTTAAATGAAGCAGCTTTATTAGCAGCAAGAAGAAATTTAACAGCCATTGGAATGAAAGAAATAGAAGATGCTATGGTAAAAGTAACGATGGGACCAGAAAAAAAGACAAAAGTAAGAAGTGAAAAAGAAAATAGATTAGTGGCTTACCATGAAGCAGGGCATGCAGTAGCAAGTCATTATTTAGAAACACAAGATCCAGTCCATCAAATATCAATTGTACCAAGAGGAATGGCTGGTGGATATACGATGTATCGTCCAACAGAGGATAAATCTTTCATGTCAAAAATGGAAATGGAAGAAAACATTGTATCACTTCTTGGAGGAAGAGTAGCAGAAGCATTGATTTTAAATGATATTTCAACAGGAGCAAGCAATGATATTGAAAGAGCAACTGCAATAGCAAGAGGAATGGTAACTAAATATGGAATGAGTGAAAGAATTGGTGCCATTATGTTAGGAGGAAACCAAGAAGAGGTATTTTTAGGAAGAGATTTAGCACAAAGTAAGGAATATTCAGAAGAAACAGCAGCAATTATCGATGAAGAGATCAAAAGAATAATAGATACAGGATATAATCGAGCAAAACAGATTTTATCAGATCATATTGATAAATTACATCAAGTGGCAGCGGTTTTATTAGAAAAAGAAAAAATTGAAGCAAGTGAATTTGAAGAAATATTCGGAGAATAATTTCAGAAACAGAATAAAAGTCGTTTTAGATGTTCTAGAACGACTTTTTATGTGTTTTTATATAGAAAAAGCTAAATTTCGTGGTAAGGGAACAATTGTATCTTTTACAAAAATAAGGTATGATAAGTAAGAGAAATAAAATAAAATGAAATTTAATTCAAACTATTTTAAATTCGTAGAAAACTTCCAAAAAGAGAATAAAAAGATGAAAAAACAAGAAGAAACAACCGATTTACTAAAAAGGAAATGTTGACTTATTGGATAATAAAAGGTAAAATGAAAGGAGAAAATAAAATAGAAGAAATTTTAAATCAAAAGAATCTAAAAAGACGAATAGAACTAGAAGAATCCAGTGTTTTCTATTATTATGGACAGAAACAAATTCCTCATAATCATGATAAAACTTTTAAAAATTTATTTAGTAATAAAAAAGAAGCAGTTCACTTTATCAATCAATATTTAAAATTAGAAAAAATAGGGAGAGAATTAAAAGAAAGTCAAATAGAAAGCTATAAGACAGAATTAATTAATAGTCAAAAAGAATATTTAGAGACGGATATTTTATATAAAATTGTAGGAACACAGATATTTATATTGATTGAGCAACAAAGTAAAGTAGATTATTTTATGGCACAAAGAATATTATACTACTATGTAGCAATTATGAAAGAAGTACAAAAAGAAGGAAAGCCATCCAAAAGAAAATTACCTATTATTTATCCCATTGTATTATATACAGGAAAGGCAAAATGGACAGCAGAAACAGAAATTAGTAAAATACAAACAGAAATAAAAGATTTAGAAAAAGCACTTATGTTAAAATATCGATTGGTAGATATTCATCAATATACAAAAGAAGAATTAAGGAAAGAAAGAAGTAGTATAGCAAAAGCAATGCTATTAGAGAAAATAAGAGATAAAGAGGAATTAATAGAAGAATTAGAAGAGCTTGTGAAAGAAAAATTAACCAAAGAAGAAAAAGAATTCTTGATCGATATATTAACCAATATTGTAACAGAAGAAATTGGGAAAGAAAAGGCAGAAGAATTAAAAGAAAAAATAAAAGGAAAGGTGGTAGATACAATGGTAACAGAGAATTTAAGAGATATTTTTAGGATGAATTATAAAGAAGGAATGGAAAAAGGTAGATTAAAAGGAAGAAAAGAGGGAAGAAAAGAGGGGATAGAAAACATGATTAAACAAATGTTAAGAAATAAAATGAGTGAAGAAATCATTCAAAAAATAACGAATATAAGTGAAGAAGAATTAAAGGAATTAAAGAAAACGATATAAAATACAAAAATCAGGGAAAAAATTATGAAAACTTATTGACACATATCTTGTTTACTGATAGAATGAAAACATCAAAAAGGGAAAAAATAGAAAGACAAAAGATAAGGGGGAAAAAGAAAGTGAGAAAGAAAAAGCAAGCTTTAAATAAGGGAATCACTCTGATTGCTTTAGTGATTACTATTATTGTATTGTTAATTTTAGCAGGAGTAGGAATTAGCACTTTAACAGGAGAAGGAGGAATTTTAAATAAAGCCAATACAGCCAAAACAGAAAACAATAAAAGTAAGGTAGAAGAAGAACTAAAAATTGCGATCATGGCAATTAAAACAGAAGCCATTGAAAAAGGGGAAAAACCAACTTTACAAGAATTAGCAGATGAAAATTCAAACTATTCTTTAGAAAAACAATTTGATTTTGAATGGATCGATCAAAACACAAATCCGTTACTCATCAAAAAAGAGGGGATTTTCTGTTACATTTATGATGATTTAAGTATGGAAGTAAGTTTAACAGATGAAACTTATGGAATTAATACCAATTTACAAAACTGTAAATTAAGTAATACGAGAACGAGAGTAGTAAAAGAATCATCTTATACCACACAGTTGTTACTCGATAAATTTTATGAGATGGAGTTGGTAGAGGTAAAAATGGGAGAACAAGACATTACAGCAGAAGCATATCAAGCAGAAAGCAAGACAATTTCCATTGAAAAATTAACAGATAATATAACCATAACAATTGTTAGCAAAATACAACTAGATAATGTAGTAACTTTAGTACAGATGTTAGATGAAAATTGTAGTTATACAACCATGACAGAAGTTATTAATGATACAGAATTTTTCAATCGACTTTTAGGAAATGAGAAAACAATACAATATATTTTTGATAGTAAAAATGTAATTCTTCCAGGGATTACTTCTAGTGCACAAGGTTTTACAGCTGTGATCAATCATGAAACAGCCTTTCAAGCGATGTGTGAAAATGCTAATGCACGTTTAGCCATGTATAACAGTTATACAGTGACAGAAAGTATTTTAACCAATTCAACGAAAGCATTAGAAATCATGAGAAATAGTAGTCGCTATCAAATAGTAAGTGGAACGATTAATGCTAGAAATGGAGGAACCTTATATGGAGGAAAGGCGTTTGTTTTTTCTGTCAGTCAAAATTGTAGCAATGATGATTCTAACGCAGGTGGTACTTACACTTATAATTGTTATCATCATGGAACTTATTTAAATGGAGGAACCATAGAAAACAAAAGTGCTTATCAATGGTATGGAACAACAGGATTACTAGGAAATATTAAAAAATTTGCTTCTTCTGTTACAGCTGGACATTTTAATCATTTGCATGGTGGAGGGGATAGCGGAACAGGTTATGCAGCCATTTTCAAAATATAAAAAGGAAAGAAGAAAAGAGAAAGTAGCAATTTCATATTGCTATTTTTTGAATTATAGTATAAAATAACTTGTAAGAAAGAAGAGAAAAGAAAGGTACAAATCTATGAAAAATTATTATGAGATTTTAGAAGTTAATCCAAAAGCATCCCAAGAAATCATAGAAAAAGCTTATAAAGTATTAGTCAAAAAATATCATCCAGATTTATATACAGGAGAGAAACAAATAGAAGCAGAGAAAAAAATAAAAGAAATCAATGAAGCTTATCAAATATTATCCGATCAATTTTTGAAAGAGCAATATGATAAAGAATTAATAAGACAAGAAATAAGAAAAAGGCAAAAGCAAGGAACAAATGCACAAAAGCAAACAACAGGAAAGAAAGAAAATCAAGAGCAAACAAGACAAAAGACAAGACAACAAGTAAAAAAAGCAAAAGTAGGAACTTTTGGATCAATGATTGAATTATGCAAGCAATTAATAAGGGACTTAAAAAGCAAAGAAAGAAGAGAAGAACTAAAAGAGATGACTAGAAAAGATGTATTGGCAATTATTCTTACCATTTTAGTGGTCATTGTTTTGGGAATTATTCTATGGTTACTTCCATTTACCAATGGATGGATGCGAGAATTATTATTTGAAAATCCAATCTTTAATTGGATTGGAGGACTGTTCTCAAAATAGAATTTTTATAGAGGAGAAGGAGTTACATGAATTATGCTGATATTAAGAAAATAGACACAGCGAATGGATTAGGAGTCAGAGTTTCTATTTTTGTAAGTGGATGCACCCATCATTGTAAAAATTGTTTTAATCAGGAAGCATGGGATTTTGATTATGGGAAAGAATTCACACGGAGAAGAAGAACAACAAATTATAAATGAATTGGAACATTCTTATATTGATGGTTTAACCCTATTAGGAGGAGAACCTTTAGAATATCGTAATCAAAAGGCATTATTACCATTTCTTAGAAAAGTAAAAGAGAAATTTCCAGAAAAAAATATATGGTGTTATACAGGATATACTTTTGATCAAGAAGTAATGGAAGAGATGTGTAAAAAATGGAAAGAGACCACAGAACTTTTAACTTATTTAGATGTGGTAGTAGATGGGGAATTTGAAGAAGACAAAAAAGATTTAACATTACGTTTTCGAGGTTCTAGTAATCAAAGAATTATTGATGTCAAAAAATCCCTAAAAGAAAAGAAAGCCGTATTATTTGAGTTTTAACTATTGACAACCCATACTCTTTCATGTATAATAATAACGTTAAAAGGGTTATCCCACATACAGTTTCGTATGGACCGGAAGGAGGGGAATTAAATGTCAGAGATAAAAGTTAATAATGGTAATATAGAAGATGCCTTGAAAAGGTTTAAAAGACAATGTGCTAGAAATGGAGTATTACAAGAAGTACGTAAAAGAGAACATTATGAAAAACCTAGTGTAAAAAGAAAGAAAAAATCAGAGGCAGCAAGAAAAAGAAAATTTTAAAAAAGGGATTGGAAGTGAAAAGTATAAAATACTAAAAGCTTCCAATTTTTTTGAAAATAAGGATAAAGTATAAAACATAGAAAATGTAGTATACTAATTTAAAGGAGGAAAAGAGATGGAATACAAACAAACTGAATTAAAAAGGGGAATAAAATTTCACACGATTCATACCGAAAAATTTAAAACAAATTTAGTTGCTATTTTTATCACAACCAAACTAATGCGAGAAAATGTAACTAAAAATGCAGTGATATCAGCTCTTTTAAGAAGAGGATCTAAAACCATGCCATCACAAGAAGAAATTAGTAAACAAATGGAAGAAATGTATGGAGCTAGTTTTGATTGTGGTTTGGATAAAACAGGAGACAATCAAGTTTTAAAATTTTACTTAGAAAGTATAAATGATAACTTTTTACCACAAAATGGGGAAGATATGTTGAAAAATTCACTTGAGAAATTACTAGAAATTGTATTCAATCCTTATGTTGAAAACGGAAGTTTTAAGTCTGAATATGTAGAGCAAGAAAAAAATAATATCAAACAAAGAATTGAAGGAAAAATTGACAATAAAGCAAAATATAGTTTGGATCGTTGCATCGAAGAAATGTATAAAGAGCAACCATTTGGATTATACAAATTTGGTTATATAGAAGATTTAGAAAAAATGGATGCTCAGAATTTGTATCAATATTATCAAGAATTAATCAATACTTGTAAAATCGATATTTTTGTATCAGGGATGATAGAAGATAATATCAATCAAGTAGTAGAAAAGAATGAAAATATACAAAAATTGAAAGAGAGAACGCCAGACTATATACCACCAAAAGAACAAAATAAGGAACTTCCAGAAAAAGAGAATATATTAGTAGAATCCATGGAAGTAACACAAGGAAAATTAGTATTAGGATTGAATGTAAGTTTAAAAAATGAGAAAGAGAAATATGATACTTTAATCTATAATACCATTTTAGGAGGAAGTGCTAATTCTAAAATGTTTCAAAATGTACGAGAAAAAGCACATTTAGCTTATGTAGCAAGTTCTAGTTACTTACGTTATAAAAGTAATATATTTATAAATTGTGGAATTGAAATTAGCAATTATGAAAAAGCATTAGAATTAATTAGAAAGCAAATTGAAGACATGAAAAAAGGAGAATTTACACGGAGAAGATATTGAAAATGCCAAAAAAGGAATTTTGGCAACCATAAAAACAATTGATGATGAACAAGATACAGGAATTACTTATTATTTTGGACAAGAATTATCAGAAAATAGAATTTCAATAGAAGAATATACAAAACAAATTGAGAATGTTAAAAAAGAAGATGTAGTTCATATTGCCAATCAAGTAGCAATTCATACCATTTATTTTTTAAAAAACTGATATGAAATCAGCAAAGGAGGAAGAAAAAAGTGCAAGTAATTGAGAATTTAAAAGTAAGAGAAAAAGTGTATATCGAGAAATTAGAGAATGGTTTAACCGTAATGATCATTCCCAAAAAAGGAATTCAAAAAAAATATATGATATGGGGAACTCATTATGGTTCAAATGAGAGCAGTTTTATTGTGCCAGGAGAAGAAGAAATTACAAATGTGCCAAATGGAGTAGCCCACTTTTTAGAACATAAATTATTCGAACAAGAAAATGGGACCAATAGTTTAGATGTCTTAACTGCTTTAGGAGTAGATGCGAATGCCTATACTACCAATAATCATACAGCTTATTTATTTGAAGGGACAGACAATTTTTATCAAGCAATGGATGAATTAATGGATTATGTTCAACATCCGTATTTTACAGAGGAAAATGTAGAAAAAGAAAAAGGGATTATTGGACAAGAAATTATGATGTATGATGACTACCCAGATTGGAGGGTGTATTTAAATGCAATGCAAGCGATGTATCACAATAATCCTGTAAAAATTGACATTGTAGGAACCATAGAAACAATTGGAAAAATTGACAAAGAAATATTATATAAATGTTATCATACTTTTTATAATCCATCTAATATGGTAATGGTATTGTGTGGAGATTTTGAGCCAACCGAATTAATAGAAGAAGTTAAAAAAAGATTAATCGATACAAAAGCAAGTGGAGAAATAAAAAGAATTTATCCAGAAGAACCAGAAGAAATTGTACAAGAAAGAATAGAACAGAAGTTAGAAGTAAGTCAACCTTTATATGCAATTGGAATCAAAGACACAAAAGAATGTGATGTGAAAAAACATATGGCAATGGAAATTTTATTAAATTTGATCATAGGAAGAAGTTCAAACTTATATAAAGAACTGTATCAAGAAGGAACGATTTATGCACAACCTAGTTTAGAATATGAGTTTACGAATATCTATGCACATGCTTTGATTAGTGGACAATCAAATGATCCAGAAAAAGTCTATGAAAAATTAAAAAAAGAAATAAGAAGATTGAAAACAGAAGGCATTCAAGAAGAAGCAGCAGAACGAATGAAAAAAATGATATATGGAGGATATGTAAAAGAATATAATGATGTAGCAGATGTGGCTAGAATGTTTTTAGCAGATTTCTTTAAAGGGATTAATAGTTTTGACTATTTAGAAGAAATCGAGGGAATTACTGTAGAATATTTAGAACAAATATTAAAAGATGTCTTTAAAGAAGAAAAAATGATTCTTTCTATCGTAAAAAATTAGAAAAGAGAAAAAAGAAAAATGAAAAAAAACGGCATTTATTATAAAAAAATAAAGATGCCGTTTTCTACTGTCATATACCGTCGAAAAACCGTAAAAAACGCGTACGAAAGTTAGCAAAAAGCCTTGAAAATACTTGACTTAAGAAAGATCTTGTGGTAATTTATAATTATACGAAAGATAAAAGAAAAAATAGGAGGGAAGCAAAATATGTTGAATGACGAAATTTGCCAATTAAGAGATAAATTAAATAAGAGTATTGAACAAGGAGAAGACTATACAGTTGTTTATCGATTAAGTATTGAATTAGATGAGTTAATTGCTAAATATTATAAAGAAACAAAAGATAATAAAAAAAAAGATGGTGTGGAAAAGCCAAAGCATTAAAATCTCTTAAACATTAGATGTTTAGGAGATTTTTATTGGGTTTGGCTTCTAACTTACAGAAAGCATTATAAAAAGAAAATACAAGACAAAAAAAGATTTAAAAATATTTTCATTTCACTGACATAAAACTTGAAACCAAAAAGAATCTATATTATAATAGCCACAGAAAAGAATAACTTTGTTTAAAATTAAATAAAGTTTTTATAAAAATAAAGGTGTGATCAATATGGACACAGTAGTATTAAAATTTGGAGGGAGTTCTGTTGCCGATAATATCAAATTGAATGTAGTAGCAGAAAAAGTAATCAGTTTAAAAAAAGAGGTGAAAAATGTAGTAGTTGTTGTTTCTGCACAAGGGAAAACCACCAATCAACTAATGAAAGAAGCACAAGAACTTTCGGCTGTTCCACAAGAAAGAGAATTAGACATGTTATTGTCAACAGGAGAACAAATAACGGCATCAAAATTAAGTATTTTATTAAATCGAAAAGGTTATCCTGCAATTTCTTTAACAGGATGGCAAGCTGGAATTAAAACAAACTCGGTTCATACCAATGCGAAAATTGAACAGATTTGTACCAAAAGAATGGAAGAAGAGTTACAAAAAGGAAAAATTATAATTGTAGCAGGATTTCAAGGAGTCAATGAAGAACAAGATGTAACTACTTTAGGCAGAGGAGGATCAGATACAACAGCAGTAGCCTTGCAAGTAGCTTTACAAGCAGATAAATGTTATATTTTTTCTGATGTAGATGGAATTTATTCAGCAGATCCCAATATGGTTACAATGGCAAAAAGATTAGATGAAATTTCTTTTGATGAGATGCAAGAAATAGCCAATAGTCGGAGCAAAAGTATTACATGATAGGTGTATTCAAATGGGAAAGAAATTTGATTGTGATATGATTGCAAAATCAACATTTTCAGATGAAGGTGGAACAAAAATATGCCAACCAATAGAATCTTCAGAAGTAAAAAGTATTGTAAAAAATGAAAATTTAGTAACCATTCAAATAGAAAGTAATGAAGTTTATAATATTTATCAAAATCTATTAAAACATAACATTATAGTAGAAGCTTTTCAAAAAGAAGAAGAAAAAATACAGTTTAGAATCAAAAAAGCAGATCGAAATAAAGTACAAGATTTATTAGATAATCAATATCCCGATTGTCTAATAAAGCAAAAAGAATTAAACAAACTAAGTGTTATTGGATATGGCGTTATACAAGATAATGAAGTATTAACAAAAATAATAGAAATATTAAAAAATTACAAAATAGAAATATTAGAAATCAATACAACACAGGCTAAAATAGAAATGATTGTAAAAGAAATTCAAAATGAAATAATAGAAGAATTACATCAAAAATTAATTGGATAAGAGGATTAAAGGGACGTTCCTTAAAATCCCTAGAATGGGGATTTTAAGGAACGTCCCTTTAATCACCAGATATTAACTTTTCTATGATTTGAATTGCGTTACTAGCAGCACCTTTACGTATGTTATCAGCAACCACCCAAAGATTAACACCAGACACAACACTTTCATCACGACGAATTCTTCCCACAAAGACTTCATCATGCCCATTAGCTGTAATAGGCATAGGATATAAGTTAGAAGAAAGATCATCTTGTACAATCAAGTTAGGAAAATTTTTTAAAGTATGGATTAAATCATTTATCTCAAAATTTTTTTCAAATTCTACATTAATAGATTCAGAATGAGAATTACAAACGGGAACTCTAACAGTAGTAGCAGTTATTCTTAAATCCGGTCTATGTAGAATTTTTTTGGTTTCGTTTATCATTTTTAATTCTTCTTTTGTATAACCATTTTCCATAAAAACATCAATATGTGGTAAACAATTGTTGTAAATAGGATAAGGAAATTTCTTTAAAGGAACAGATTGATCTACATTTTCTAAATCACATAAAGCACTTTTTCCAGCTCCAGATACAGCTTGATAAGTTGAGTATACAATTCTTTTAATGTGATACTTATCATCTAAAGCTTTTAAAGGAAGCATGGCTTGTATGGTAGAGCAATTTGGATTAGCAATAATACCATGATGGTGTTTCGTATCTTCGAAATTAACTTCTGGAACAACTAAAGGAACATCATCATGCATACGAAAATAACTACTATTATCTACTACGATACAACCCTTTTTACTAGCAATTGGTGCATATTTTTTAGAAATTTCTCCGCCAGCTGAAAAGATAGCAAAATCAAAACCACGATCAAAAGATGTTTCAGTTAATTCTTCAACAACATATTCCTTTCCAAGAATAGAAAAAGTAGTTCCAGCTGATTTTTTAGAAGCAAATAAACCAAAGCTTTCAATGGGTAAATTTTTCTCTTCCAATACTTGTATGGCAGATCTACCAACAAGTCCTGTTGCGCCAACAATGGCAACTTTAAATTTTTTCAAAATAATTACCTCCTTAAGGTATTTATAACAAGAAAAATTTTAATTAAAAATTTTCTATGAGTATTGTACTATAAATTATGAAAAAAGAAAAGTAATGGTTCATTATTTTAGCAAAAGAGAGCGCGATAAAAAGGTATTTGACAAGAAGATAAAGTTGTTGTAGTTTACATGAGATGAGATTGCGTTTTAGAATAAGCAATTGTTTTCCATAGAATTTATTGATGAAAAAGAAAGAATTTAAAACTTGCATTTTTGATAAAAATACGATATAATATAATGCCAAGTGAGGAAAAAAGAATGTTAGTCAATCATAAAATATTAGAAAATTTATATAAAGAGGCAGGAGAGAAAAGGACACAAAAAGCAAGAGTATACAAAAAATTAGGAAGAGTAGAAATTACCAATACGGAATACCAAGATAGTAAAAATTTTTCGATTCGTGCAATTGTAGTAGGAGCAGAGCCATATAAAACATATGTAACCATAAAAGAAGGAGAAGTAGAAGATATTACTTGTACTTGTCAAGATTACTATAATTATTATGGTGTATGTAAACATACATTGGCTTCCATTATGCAATTTGCAGAAGAGGGAAAGGTATCACAAGAAGTAAAAGAGAAAAATGACTCCCATTTATATCGAAATTTTAAACAAATCGTAAATACTTTTTATAATGAAGAAATAGAAGAGATGGATCAGAAAGAAGAAATCATACAAAAGAATAAAGGAAAAATCAGAATGGAACCTAAAATTATTTACGATAAATTTTCAGGAGATATGAAAGTAGAATTTAAAATTGGCGATAAGAAAATGTATAAAATAAAAGATTTATCAGAATTTTATACAAGAATGCTAGAAAAAGAATCCTACCAATATGGAGAAAAATTACAATTTATTCATGTAAGAGAAATGTTTGAAGAAGAAAGCATACCTTTATTAGACTTTGTGTTACAATATGCAGAAATTATTAAATATGCGAATTCCAACTCCAACAGTAACTATCGTTATTATGGAAAAGCATTAAGTGATACAAGTATTATTTTAGGAAACAGTGGAATCGATGATTTATTCGAAGTGTTAAAGGGGAAAAAAGTAGAATTTCAAAGAGACTATAATACCGAAGAAATTGAATTAACAGAAGAACAGCCCAATATTGAATTTAGATTAAAAAAAATGAATGATGAACAATATGTGATTATACCTAATATCGAAATTTTTAATGTAACAATAGTAAAAGGGAAGAAGTACAAATATGTATTAACCAATAAAAAATTACACCGTTGTACAGAGGAATTTGAAAAAACCAATTTAAAACTTTTAGAATTATTTAGACAAAACTATATGACAGAAGTATTATTAGGAAAAGAAGAATTGATTTCACTTTTTTCTATTGTAATTCCTAAAGTGAAAGATGCTATTGTGATTGAAAATATGACAGCAGAAGAGATAGCACAATACAAACCAAAGGAATTAGAAGTAAAAATTTATTTGGATTTTGATAAAAATGATTTCTTAATTGCAGAAGTAAAATTTGTATATGGTGAGAAAGAATTTAATCCATTAAATGAGAAATTAAAAGTAGACATTCCTAGAAATAGGATTCAAGAGACAAAAGCTTTCAATGTATTTCGAAAAACTGGATTTATGTTTGACACTAAAAATTTAAGATTTATTTTACCAGACAATGATAAGATCTATGAATTTTTAACAGAAGACATTAATTATTATATGCAAAAATTTGAAATTATGGCGACAGAAAGGTTTAAAACAAAGCAGATACGTCATCCAAAAATAGGGAATTTAGGAGTAAAAGTAGAAAATAATTTATTATCGATTGACTTGAAAAATATGGAAATTGACGTTAAAGAATTAGAAGAAATTATGGAAAAATATGCACTAAAGAAAAAATATCATAGATTAAAAGATGGAAGTTTCATTGAATTAAAAGAAAACAAAGAAATGGAATTCTTAAATAAATTGGTAACAGGAATGGAAATTGATTATAAACAATTAGAAGCAGGAGAAATTAAATTACCAGTTAATCGAAGCCTATACTTAGATCAATTATTAAAAGGAATTAAAGGAACAGAAGTTACCAAAAATGCAGAATATAAAAAAATTGTGAATGGACTTGATAAAGAACGATTAGAAGATGAAATAAAAGTACCAGAAAATTTGGACCCTATTTTGCGATATTATCAAAAAACAGGATTTAAATGGCTGAAAATTTTAGATCACTATCGTTTTGGAGGAATCCTAGCAGATGATATGGGACTCCGGAAAAACAGTTCAAATGTTGTCAGTTATTGTAGATTATGTGCAAAATTCACAAAAAAGGGAAGATATTATTCCAGGACAAGAACAAATAACAGCCCCAAAGGATAGAAGAGCTAGTTTAGTGGTTTCGCCAAGTTCTTTAACATTAAATTGGAAAAATGAAACCGAAAAATTTGCAGGAGAATTAAAAACATTAGTCATTAGAGGAACTTTGGCAGAAAGAAAAAGAAAAATTGATCAAATGGATCAATATGATTTAGTAATTACTTCTTATGATTTACTAAAAAGAGATATTGCGTGGTATGAACAAAAAGATTATCAATTTCGTTATATGATTGCAGATGAAGCACAATATTTAAAAAATAATAATACCCAAAATGCAAAAGCCATTAAGAAAATAAAAGCAGACACTAGATATGCATTAACAGGAACACCAATTGAAAATTCACTTGCAGAACTGTGGTCTATTTTTGATTTCATTATGCCAGGCTATTTATTTACTTATCGAACCTTTAAAGCAATGTATGAAACACCTATTGTAAAAGAAGAAAATCAAGAAGTAATGGCAAAATTAAGAATGTTAATTGAACCTTTTGTTTTAAGAAGAAATAAAAAAGAAGTTTTAACAGAATTGCCAGAAAAAACTATCACCATATTAAACAATGAAATGGGAGAGGAACAAAAGAATATCTATTTAACTTATTTGGCACAAGCAAAACAGGAGTTAGCAGAAGAAATTAATCTAAATGGATATGAGAGAAGCCAAATGCAAATATTAGCTGCTTTAACAAGATTAAGACAAATTTGTTGCCATCCATCGTTGTTTATGGAAGATTATCAAGAAGGAAGTAGTAAATTAGATCAATGTATGGAAATTATAGAAGAAGCCACCAAAGGAGGACACAAAATTTTAGTATTTTCAGGTTATACTTCTATGTTTGAAATCCTAGAAAAAAACTTGAAACAATTAGGAATTAATTATTTTAAATTAACAGGTAGTACAAAAGTAGAAGAAAGAATAAAATTGGTGGATGAATTTAACGAAAATCCAAAAATCCAAGTATTTTTGATTTCCTTAAAAGCAGGAGGAACAGGACTAAACTTAACAGGGGCAGATATGGTAATTCATTATGATCCTTGGTGGAATCTATCAACAGAAAATCAAGCAACAGATCGAGCTTATCGAATTGGTCAAAAAAATAATGTACAAGTATATAAATTAATTACCAAAAACTCAATTGAAGAAAAAATTTATGAGTTACAGCAGAAAAAAGGAGAACTAGTGGATCAAATGTTAAGTACCAAAACTTCTTTTGTGAACAAATTATCCAAAGAAGAAATTATGAATCTTTTTTCTTAGAAGAATTGTTTTTTAGAACAAGATTATGTTATAATAGAATCCAGAAACTAAGTAAACCAAAACAGGATGAAGTTTGTTCTGTGCCTTTTTTAGGAAAGGAGAAGAAATGTTACACATCAAGACATTAACCAAAGGACAGTTACAAGAAACGGTTCAAAAAGGTGGGTGTGGCGAGTGTCAGACGTCTTGCCAGTCAGCCTGTAAAACGTCTTGCACAGTGGGAAATCAAACTTGTGAGCAGAAGAAATAGTTTACTTGTTTGGAAAAAAGCGGGCAGAGAGTTTTTCTGCTCGCTTGTCCCAATTAGAAAAGGAGAAAAAAATGAAAGATTATATCACTATCATAGGAGGAGGTTTGGCAGGATGTGAAGCAGCCTACCAAATAGCAAAACAAAAAATAAAAGTAAAAATATATGAAATGAAACCAAAGAATTATTCACCAGCCCATAGTAACCAAAATTTGGCAGAAATTGTTTGTAGCAATTCTTTTAAATCTAATTTGCGAACCAATGCTTGTGGATTATTAAAAGAAGAATTGAGACAGTTGGATTCTTTGTTGATTCGAATAGCAGATGAAACAAGTGTACCAGCAGGACAAGCACTAGCAGTAGATAGGGAGGAATTTGCTAAGAGAGTAACAGAGCAGATTGAGCAGAATCCATATATTGAAATAATTCATGAAGAGATTACCAATATCAAGGCAATGTTACAAGAAGGAATTGTAATAGTTGCGACAGGGCCTTTAACTTCTGATGCATTAGCCAAACATATTCAAGCATTAACAGGACAAGATAAAATGTATTTTTACGATGCAGCAGCACCAATTATTGAAAAAGAAAGTATTGATTTTAAGATTGCCTTCTATGGGGATCGATATAGCCAAGAGAAAAAGAAAGAGGAAACGATAGAACAGTGGAAAGAAAGATTAGAAAAACAGGAAAAAGAAGAACAAAGTTACATCAATCTTCCCATGAACCAAGAAGAATATGAAGATTTTTGGAAAGAATTAGTAGAAGCAGAAGTAGTAACCTTACATGAATTTGAAAAAAGAGAAATTTTTGAAGGTTGCATGCCAATTGAAATCATGGCAAAAAGAGGAAGAGATACTTTACGATTTGGACCATTAAAACCAGTTGGGTTTGATGATCCAAGAACAGCAAGAAGACCTTATGCAGTAGTGCAATTAAGACAAGACAATAAACAAGCCAGTCTTTACAATATGGTAGGATTTCAAACAAACTTGAAATATGGAGAACAGAAACGAATTTTTCGTAAAATACCAGGTTTAGAACAAGCAGAATTTGTAAAATATGGAGTCATGCATCGAAATACTTACATTAATTCCAGCCAATTATTAGCAGAAACTTATCAAGTAAAAGAAATTCCAAACTTATATTTTGCAGGACAAATTACAGGAGTAGAAGGATACGTAGAATCCATTTCTTCTGGACTAGTAGCCTCTTTAAATGCAATTCAAAAATTGAAAGGAGAAGAAAAGAAAAAAATCTTTTCAGAAAATACAATGATAGGAGCCTTAGCAAAATATATTTCAACCCCAAATGACAAATTTCAACCAATGAATGCAAATTTTGGAATATTACCTGAGTTAGAAGGAAAGAAAATAAGAGACAAAAAAGAAAGATACCAAAAATTAGCACAAAGAAGTTTAGAAAATTTAAAAACAGAATAAAGCAAGTACCCATTGTATTTGCTTTTTATGTGCAATGGGGACGTTTCTTTTTTCACATCATAATAAAAAACAAGTTTTAGAAAATATACAGAATCATGGAAAATAGTATAGATAGGATTGTTACAAATATTACTAAAATATGACATTTTCATATAAATTATGTTAATAGATTGCAATATTTTGTAAAATTTGTTATAATAAATAATGGAAAAGTAGTTGTTGTGGAAGATAAGGGGTGAGGAAATGGAAGAAAATATGTTTCATGATTTTTTATTAGGATACCAAAATGTAAGTCAAGAATTAATGAATTTAGATTTTATTGACAGAAGTATTGAAATTGAAAGGCTAGAACAATTAATTCAAAGGAGAGAGGAATTTATACAACAGTGTGAAAGAGAAGATGCTCAATCTGCTATGGAACTTGCCATAGAAATAGTAGAAAAAACAAAAGAAAAAATAGAAACAATTAAAAGACAAGAAATGCAAAAAAGAGAAAGAAAGAGCCAATTAGAAACTACATTGAAAAATATAAGACAGAAAGCAAAAGCAAAAGAAAAGGAGATAATGGAAAAAGAAAAAAAAGAAAATCCAATAGAATTAGAATATGCTACTTGTGAACTGGACATAGAAAGGATAAAAGATGAGTTATTAGAATTAGCAGAAAAATTAGAAAAATTGCAGGGACCATCCAGAATCTTGGAAGAACAAAAGGGGACAGTAAAAAAATATAATTTGGTTTTGCAATTAAAAGAAATGAAAAAGAAAATTAGGTTATTAAAACAAAAATTACCTTCAAAAAAAATACAAAGGGATTATATTTTGCTTTTAGGTCAGATGAGTATATTAGATAAAAAAATTGAAGACAGTCATTCTATTCAAATGAAGAAACAACAACAATATGAAGGAAGAGAAAGGGAAAAAGAAAAAGAGTATGAAAAATTAACGAATTCAGCATATTTGCAATTTAGAGATAATGAATACGAAAGAGAATTAGAGCAAAAACAATTGGAAGAAAGGTAAAAAAATAAAAAATTATGTAAAATACTTGAAAAAAGTTTCGAAATTTGTTATAATTATTAATAATGTGTAAATTAAGTCAATAATTTACAATGAAAGGAGAAAGATATGGAAAATAATATGTTTAAAGATTATTTAGATAAGTACATTCGTGAACATAATGAATTAGTTGAGATTAATAAGACTAAGAAGATCGATTATGAAAAAACAATTGGAAAATTAAAAGAAGAAATTCAAATGCTTGATAAGACTGTGAGAAATTCTCTAGATTTAGAAGATGAAAATTTAACAGAAAATGAAAGAAGAAAGAATTTTGAAAAAAGATCAAAGCCTTATATGGAAATGATAAGGGAAAGAGAGAAAGAAGTACAAAAACTTGAAGAACAGAAGGAAACATTTGAACAACAGCAAAAAAGAAAAAAAGAACAAGAAGAGACATTAACAGCTATTCGAAAAGCAGCAGAATTGAGGAAGGAAAAAGAAATTGAAAACGTAAAGACAAAACAACATAAGAACTGTGAAAAAGAACTAAGAGAAATAAAAGCACAATTATTTAAATTATCGGAAGAACCCGAAAGAGATCCCGAACAAATTGAAAAAACAAAAAAATTAATTCAAAGAGACAGATTGGTAAAAAGATTAAAAAGTAAAGAAGAAGAAAGGAAAAACTTAGAGAAAGACTTACATAAAAGAACAAAAAATATAATTAGAGATTATATTGATTTTAGAAAACAAATAGACGAAATTGATAAAACAGAAGAAAAAGTAGAAATAGAAGAACAAAAGGAAACAGAACAAAAGGAGCATAAATCAGAAAAGAGAGATTTCGAAGAAAAAGGACAAAATAAAAAAGGATCTAAAGGTCTAGAACAAGATGAAAGTGAGCAAGAAGGCCCAGAACAAAGTGGAAAAGGACAAGAAGGCCCAGAACAAAGTGGAAAAGGACAAGAAGGCCCAGAACAAAGTGGAAAAGGACAAGAAGGCCCAGAACAAAGTAGAAATGGACAAGAAGGCCCAGAACAAAGTAGAAATGGACAAGAAGGCCCAGAACAAAGTGGAAAAGGACAAGAAGAGGCAGAACAAGGTGAAAATGGACAAGAAGGACCAGAACAAAGTGGAAAAGGACAAGAAGGACCAGAACAAAGTGGAAAAGGACAAGAAGGGGCAGAACAAGGTAGAAACGGGCAAGAAGGACAAGAACAAGGTGGAAATGGAACAAGACCAGATTTTTATCCGCCAGTTTTGTATCAAGGAACTCCACAAAAAACCACAGTTACAAGTATATCAATAAATGAAAAAGATGGAAAAGCACGTGTTATAACATCAGATAGTAAAAAGCATGATCATTGGATTGAAAGTACATTAAGACACAAGGGAGATAATTATACAAACTTAAAAGTAAAAGAACTTTGTAGAGAAATAGCAGGAGGAAGAGTAAAAGGAGCTCTATTAGGTGCAAAAGTAAATCCTACAATTGTTCATATTTTAAGAGAAGATCCAGAAGCAGTAAAAAATTATATTGAATGCTTGCACAATAAAAAAGAATTACCTTTTGAATTGTCTCATGATTTAACAGATTCTAAATTAGGAATAATAGAAAAAATGAAAATGGCAGTACGAGCTAGAGCAGAAGATAAAATTCCAGGAACCAAAATAACATTTGCAAAAAGAATTTGGAATAAGAATAAAACCTTACAAGCTCCAAAAAACGTAGAATTACCTGAAAAAGAAGATAAATTAGCAGATATAAGAAATGTAATTCCTCAAGAGCAACAAGCGCAAAACGCAGAAAAAATATTGAAAGAGCAAGAAGCGGAAAGAGCAAAACAAGTGCAAGAAGCAATGAGAGATGATGATCAGCAACAAGAAGAAACAAAATAGAAAAAATAGGAAACTTGGAAATGAAAAATTTTCCAAGTTTTTTATTGACTTATCAAGTGATTCATGGTACAATATAGACTGTTATGATAAATTACATGAATTGTGTAGTTCCGTAGCATTTAAAAACTTTTCAAGAAGGAGAATATTACAAAATATTACCAGAAGAAAAGTAAAATAAAATTAGGAGGTGAAATTTAAGTGCCAACAATTAATCAATTAGTAAGAAAAGGAAGAAAAACAGGAGTAACCAAATCAACTGCACCAGCTCTTCAACATGGATGGAACTCTAAGAACAAAAAATTAACCAATAATAGAGCGCCACAAAAAAGAGGAGTATGTACAGTTGTAAAAACAGTTACCCCTAAAAAGCCAAACTCAGCATTAAGAAAAGTTGCCAGAGTTAGACTTTCTAATGGTTATGAAGTTACATCTTATATCCCTGGTATAGGACATAACTTACAAGAACACAGTGTTGTATTAATTAGAGGTGGTAGGGTAAAAGACCTTCCAGGTGTTAGATACCATATCATTAGAGGAACATTAGATACAGCAGGTGTTAAAGATAGAATGCAAGCGCGTTCTAAATA
>CASAUJ010000028.1 GCA_949118805.1 uncultured Clostridia bacterium
ATATCTACATTTAATTTTTGCCCTAAAATAGTTAATAAAATAGATAAAATAGCATTTCCAAAAAATCCTGTTATAAAAATTTTCATACTAAAATTCTTTTTTATAACAGATGTAATTCCTCCAAACACAGAATCTAATGCTGCAATAATAGCAATTGCTAAATAACTTGAATAGGTATAAGAAATCATAGGAGCATTTACTCCTAAAACAATTCCTAGTACACAACCTATAATAATGGCAATGATTATCATTCTAATTCCTCCTTTTTATTGCATATATTTTGTTTTTATTTCATCTCGATATTTTATGATTTTTATTTTATTAATTTTGTTTATTACAATATTATGTCCTAATTTTTTAAGTTCATCTACGTGTCCACCATTTCCAAGTAAAGCACTTTCTAAATAGGTTTGATTTCCAATTGCTTTTATTACATAAGGTGCTAAAATTCTTTGCCCATTTACTTTAATAAAAGGGGTGGATTCACCAATGGTAACAATATCTGACATATTAATAATTCTCTCTTCATTAATCGAAATCGCTTCTGCTCCTGCTTGTTTTAAAGCATTAACAATAACCAATAAGTTATCTGCTTTTATTTCACTTATTTCATCTTGCTTTGTTTCTCGTATAATGATTTCGATTCCTTCTCCTTCTACATCTGTTTTTCCTAGTGTCATATTAACTTGTTGTACCTCTGTATCCACTAATTTCTTGGTTTCTTCATTTGACTGCTTTGTTTCTTTATATTCTTCTATTTTAAGTACGGTTTCATCATACTTCTTTTCTACTTCTTCATATTTTGCTTTCCAATTGGCTAATTCGGTTCGAAGTTCTGCTTCTCTCATATTTTCAATTTCTGTAATATTCGTTTGATTGACAATTTTAAATTGCATTGACATGACTAGAACTAATGCAAAACATGCAATACTAATTGCAATTCCCATTGTTTTCTTACCTGTTTTTATCTCTTTTTCCATAACAATCTCCTATTTTATTATTTTACATTTTGTGCATATTTATAAGTAATTACTCCTGTATATTTTGGTATTACAATATGATTAGATTTTTTTAATTCTACGCCAACTCCTGCACTTTTTAATATTTCTAAATACCCTCCTTGTCTTGTTAATCCTGCTAACTGTTCTGGAAGCCCTATGGCTTTTATTGCAAAAGGAGCTCCTACCTTTTCTCCATTAATATCAATAATATTTCCTCCACATGAAATACTACTCATTGGTACAATTCTTTGATCATTAATTGATATCGCTTCTGCTCCTGCATTTTTCAATTCATTGATAACACTTAATACATCAGCTTCATGAACAATTAAATCACTTGGATTTAATACTGTATTCGGATCTTTTTTTCCATCGCTCAAAGTTACAATAACACCTGGACCTGTTACCTCTGTCAATCCAATCATTTTATTTCCTTGTTTAATGAGCTCTTCTTTCTGTTCTAATTCACTATCATTTTGTGTTGCATTCTGTCTTTCTTTTTCTAACTGGTTTTCTGCTTTTTCTAAATCTTTATATTTATGATCATATTTTTCTTTATATCGTAATACTTCTGCCCTTAATTCATTGTTATCACTTCCATTTTCTCCTACAATTGAATTGGAACCTGTTACCGTTTTAATCTGGATGCATATTCCCAAAGTTAAAGCAAAACACATCATTCCCAACACGAAACTAATTACCTTTTTGTTTTTCATTTTCTCTCCTTTCTTTATACATTTAAGCTTTCTCTAAAATAAACTCTAAATTTATTGTTAAGATCACCATTGGCATAAATTTCTCCAGTTTTTCCTTTTTCTTCTTCTAAAATAGCATTTACATATAATATTTTATTACTTAAGTTTGTATGATCTCCTAAATAAACTTTTTTCTTTTCTTCTTCTAAATAAATACTATATTCATTTTTATTTTGGATGTCAATACTTGTAATTTTATTCTCTAAATTATGTTCCTTAGCTGCATTCATAATTTTAATCACATCTTCTAATTTTTTTAAGTCTTCTTCTTTTAATCTTTCTCCTACTATTACTTCATCTTCTGATGTTACAATTCCTTGTAATACGACTTTCTCCTTTTTGTCTTCTGCTATTTCTAAAATATAGCCTTGTTTGTTGATATAAGCATATTTACCTAAAAAATCCACATTATAATCATGTTCTCTTTCTTCTACTTCAATTTGTATTGTATTTGGTAACTTTCTATGTAAGGTTACATTTTTGATATAAGCATTTTCTTTTATTTTCTTACTAACTCCATTTTTACTAAAACGAAAAATATTTTGTTCTAATTTTAAATCTGATAAACTAATAATGGTCTCACTACTTACTTGTTGATTATTCGATACTTGTATGTCCTTTATGTTAAATATTGGTGAAATCATGGCAAAAGCAATTCCTCCTACAAGTAATCCTAATAATAAGAAAATTTCCAATATTCTTTTTATTTTTTTGTTTCTCTTTTTTCTTCTTTTTTCTTCTTGTGTCAATTTTTTCTTTTTTATTTCTTCTTGTTTTATCTTATTTTTGTTTGTCATTTGAATTACTGTTTCGGTTTCTAAATCAAAGTTTGGTTCTCTCTTTGCTTTATTTTCTTTTATTCTTTTTTCTCTTTCCTTTGCTTTTTTTCTCTTCATTCTTTCTTCGAATTCTTTATCATAAACTTGTCCAAAATCTTCATATGGATCTCTTACCATCTTTTTCCCTCCTTTGTTTCCTTTTGTGTGCTTTCTTAAAAATAATTCATGTGGCATGGTAGATAAATGATATATAAAATACTTTTTCCATGCCACTTTCATTTTCTAACTAAGGAATCAGTTTTATATCAATTCCTAATTTTTTTATTTTTTGATCGAATTTTTCATAACCTCTTAAAATGTATTCTATGTTTTCAATTCTTGTATTCCCTTTTGCTACCATTCCTGCCATTACTAATGCTGCTCCTCCTCGTAAATCAGTTGCTTTTACATTGGCACCATACAATTTTCTAGTTCCTTTGATTACTGCTGTTTTTCCCTCTATTGTTATTTTTGCACCCATTCGGATCAATTCTTGTGTATATTTATATCGATTTTCAAATAGATTTTCTACCACAAGAGAAGTTCCTTTTGCTACTGTTAGAGAAGTAGCGAATATCGATTGCATGTCAGTTGGAAATCCTGGATATGGCATTGTCTTTATATCCACTGCTTTTAGTCTTTTCGGTGCCTTCATTTCAATTTCATTTTTTTGAACTTGCAAGATACATCCCGTTTCTTCTAATTTGTGAATAATTGGTGTAACATGGTTTGGATTACTTCCTTTTACTTTAATATTTCCTCCTGTCATAGCTGCCATGCAAAGAAAGGTTCCTGTTTCAATTCTATCTGGCATGATGTTATAACTTACATCTTTTAATTTTTTTACTCCTTCTATTTCAATTATGTCTGTTCCTGCTCCTTTTATTTTAGCTCCCATTTTATTTAACAAATTTTGTAGATCAATAATTTCTGGTTCTCTTGCAGAATTTGTTATGATGGTTTTTCCGCATTCCTAAACAAGCTACTAAAATAGCGTTTTCAGTGGCTCCCACACTTGGAAAATCTAAATCTATTTTTTCTCCTACTATTTTATCACAACTACAAGTAATATTTCCATAGTTTTTGTTAATATTTATTCCTAATTTTTCAAATGCCTTTAAATGCAAATCAATTGGTCTGGTTCCAATATCACATCCTCCTGGGTAAGAAAATGTTGCTTTTCCATATCTTCCTAGTAATGCACCTACAAAAATTACAGAAGAACGCATCTGCCTCATCAATTCTTCTGGTATTTCGTAATTTGTAATTTTACTCGAATCAATGATAATTTTATTTTTCTTTTTTATGACTTCTGCTCCTAATTTTTTTAGAATTTCATACATCATTTGCGTATCATGTATATCAGGAACATTATATAAAGTTGTTGTTCCTTGATTTAAGATACTAGCAGCAATAATTGGTAAAGACGCATTTTTAGAACCAGATATCATAACTTCTCCCTCTATTTTCTTTCCTCCTTTGATTATGTATTCTGCCATTTTATTCCCACCTTTCATTTTTATTGCTATATATTATGTTTTCTTTACGTAAAAAGTGAAAATTTTTTTCTTTTCTAAAAAAGCTAGGGCTCAAAATGAGCCCTAGTTCCTTGCTATTCTTTAAACATCCGTTATGATAACACCAATACCATCTTCACATGTATTGTCTGGATCCGAGATTTTTCGCCTTGTTGCTAACGAACTAAAACGTCCATGGCAGTTTATACTACCTCCTGCTAACAGATAGGATTCTGAATCTTCGGAAACTTGGATGATCTTTTTTGTATTTCCCAAATCGAAATATCTTCCGTATCTTCTCCTTCCCGTTTTCTCAAAATCTGTTCCTCCATTTTTTGAGTCACAATAATTTCCTATCTTACTGCTGTTGATACACACCGCACGCCAAGCCTCTTTCTCCTTGTACCCTTCTTCTTCCACCAGTTCCTTTACCAGAGATGCTAAATATACATCTTCTCTGATTTCATCACTTAAACGACTATTTTTTTCTGGCATAAAGTCGAGAGCCGCTTTTCCCCACCATCTCGCTGTCTTTCCTACCGCTGGATCTTTTCCCTGACAGTATATAATACTCCTGCGATAACCGATAAACGATGGATCCAAAACAGGTCTTCGAAAATTTGGCATTTGCATTTTTTCTGCGTATCTTACATGACGTCTTATCCGTTCCTCCTTTGTTGCTTTGGTTATATTTTTTGTGTTTCCCAGGAAATCAGCAACTTCTCTTATATTGACAACTTGGAATACTTTTTCAAATTCCTTACTGCCAATCAAGAGTCCACGTGGTGATCCAATTTCAATTGGAGTCTTTCCCATGATCATTGGGGTTACCCGTATGCTTAATAAGTCTACTCTTTCCCTTCTTGCGATTCCTAACATTGTATTTTCCTCCTTGTTCTATAGCATTCTGATATTAGGATCTTTATCCATTAATTCTATTATACTATAATTTTACATAATATTCAAGTTCATGACTTTTTAAATGCTTTTTAATTCTTTATTCCAAAAAGAAAAAGCCATCGAAATACATTTCAACGGCTAGATGACTACAATTAGTTTTCAAACATCTCTTTTTCACTTTTTTAATGACACATTCCTGTGCAAAATTTTGTAAAATTCTTTTTTATTTTTTTCCATAATAACTATCTAATAAAATTTGTTTTAATTCTGTCACTAATGGTAACCTTGGATTGGCTGTTGTACATTGATCTTCAAAAGCTCGATCTGCCAACATGTCTACCCTAGCTAGAAATTCTTGCTCTTCAACCCCCGCATCTTGTAAAGATTTTGGAATATTTAAATGGTCACTCATTTCTTGAATTTTCGCTATTAAACTAGCAATTCCTTCTTCCTTCGTATCTGCTTTTAAACCTACTTTTTTAGCTAATTGATAATATTTTTCATCTGCAATAAAATATTCATATTTAGGAAAAGATACAAATTTAGTTGGTTTTGAACTATTATATCTTATTACATATGGCAATAAAATAGCATTAATTCTTCCATGTGGTAAATGGAATTCGGCTCCTATTTTATGAGCCAAAGAATGATTAATTCCTAAAAATGCATTGGTAAATGCCATTCCTGCTAACGTACTACCATTATGCATCTTTTCTCTTGCCAATCGATTACTTCCATCATCATAAGCTTGTTCTAAATATTGCATTACAATTTCTACTGCTTTTTCAGCCAATCCATCAGTATAGTCAGACGCCATATTAGACACATAGGCTTCGATGGCATGGGTTAACACATCCATTCCAGTATCTGCCGTTACAGACTTTGGTAAACTCATAACTAAATCTGGATCAATAATTGCCACATCTGGTGTTAATTCATAATCCGCCAATGGATATTTTTTATTTTTCTCTTTATCTGTAATAACAGCAAATGATGTCACTTCTGAACCAGTTCCTGATGTAGTAGGAATCGCAACCATTTTACATTTAGTTCCTAACTTCGGAAATTTATAGGTACGTTTTCGGATATCCATAAACTTCAATTTTAATCCTTCTACATCTGCATCTGGATGTTCATAGAATAGCCACATTCCCTTTGCTGCATCAATTGGGCTTCCACCTCCCACAGCAATAATTACATCTGGTTTGAAGTTTTTCATCACTTCAACTCCTTTTTTTACGGTTTCGAAAGATGGATCTGATTCTACCTCGCTAAATATTTCAGAATGAACATATTGATGCCTTTTTCTTAAATGATATAAAATTTTATCTACATATCCTAATTTCATCATACCTTCATCTGTTACAATGAAAGCTCTTTCGATTTCTGGCATTTTTTCTAAATACTGGATTGAACCAGCTTCAAAATAGATCTTTTCTGGAATTTTAAACCATTGCATATTAACTCTCCTTTTCGCAACCCTTTTTATATTAATTAGATTCACAGATGAAACATTGGCTGTTGTTGAATTTCCACCAAAAGAACCACATCCTAATGTTAAAGATGGCATATTCGTATTATAAATATCACCAATTGCCCCATGTGTTGATGGAGAGTTCACAATAATTCTTCCCGCTTTCATTGTTTTAGAAAATTTCAAATTTACTTCTTTGTCTTCTGAATGGATAACTGCAGAATGTCCAAGTCCTCCAAATTCTAATAATTTTTCTGCTTTTTCGATTCCTTCTTCTTCCTTTTCTACAATATAATAAGTTAATACTGGACTCAATTTTTCTTTTGAAAATGGATACTCTTGACCAATTCCTTCTTCGTATACCACTAACACTTTGGTATCTTCTGGTACAGAAAATCCAGCTTCTTTTGCAATCATGTAAGGAGATTGCCCTGGTACATGGGATTTTAATTTATAACCATATTCTTCTGTCTTTTCAAACATACTATTGGCTAATTTTTCTTTTTCTTCTGGATTTACAAAGTAACATCCTGCTTCTCTCATTAATTTTTCAAACTCTTGATAAATTTCTCGATCGACTAAAACAGCCTGCTCTGATGCACATATCATTCCATTATCAAATGCTTTTGACAAGACTAAGTCATTTACTGATGTTTTTAACTTTGCACTTTTGTGAATATAACAAGGAACATTTCCTGGTCCTACTCCTAATGCTGGTTTTCCACAAGAATAAGCAGATTTTACCATGCCAGTTCCTCCAGTAGCTAGGATTAAATTAACATCTGGATGATTCATCAACAACCTAGTAGCTAAAACACTTGGTTCTTCTACCCATAAAATACAATTTTCTGGTGCTCCTGCTTTTCTTGCTGCCTCTCTTAAAATTCTTGCTGCTTCGCTACTACTTTTTTGGGCAGATGGGTGAAAACCAAATATAATAACGTTTCTTGTTTTTGCTGCAATAATAGATTTAAACATCGTTGTAGAAGTTGGATTCGTTACTGGCGTAACCCCAGCAATGATTCCCACTGGTTCTGCTATTTCTACGTAATCTTCCTCTTCATTCTCATGTATAATTCCTACTGTTTTCTCATATTTAATGCTATGATAGACATATTCCGTAGCAAACATATTCTTTGTGATTTTGTCTTCATAAATTCCTCTTCCTGTTTCTTCTACTGCCAACTTCGCTAATTCCATATGATGTTCCAATCCTGCCATTGACATTGCTTTTGTAATACGATCAACTGTCTCTTGATCTAATTTCAAATATTCTTTGGATGCCTGTTTTGCTTTTTCGACTAGTTCATTGATCATATTTTGAACTCTTTGTTGTTCTTCTTGACTTATATTTTCAGCCATAATTATTTCCTCCTCATTTGTATTTATTTTATCCATAGTTATTATATATTATTAGGAAAATTTGTCAAGAATTTGTTTTTTTGTATCTATAAACTTTTTATTTTTACAAAATGTTTGCTTTCCTTTCTTTATTAGGTAAGAAAAATTAAATAGCTTAATACTTGATTAAGTATTAAGCTATTAGTATTTTTTCTATTAATATAAATAATCTTGTGGATTGACATGATGTCCATCAATTCTAATTTCTAAATGCAAATGTGGGCCCGTTGAATTTCCTGTTGAACCCACTGCCGCAATCACCTCTCCTGCTTCTATTTTCTGTCCAACAGAGACATACATTTTGCTTGTATGCGCATACCAAGTTTCCACTCCATTTCCATGATCTATTTTTACTAAATTCCCATAGTCTCCTTGATAACTCGCATGTATTATCGTTCCACTGGCAATGGCTTTAATTGGTGTTCCTGTGTTTGCTGCAATATCTAATCCAGTATGATGATAACGTCTTATTTTGCTTCGTTCTGCATATCTTGAAGTAATCGTTCCTGTAATTGGTAAATAGGCTAAACGAATATTTTTTATTTGTGGCATACTATTAATTCTCTCTTCTTCCTCTTTTTGTTT
The DNA here is from genome assembly GCA_949118805.1 of uncultured Clostridia bacterium. Classification (GTDB taxonomy): domain Bacteria; phylum Bacillota; class Clostridia; order TANB77; family CAG-508; genus CAG-269. The sequence continues at coordinate 8,452 of CASAUJ010000028.1, forward strand.
CTTTTGTTCTTCTAATTTAATTTCTATTTTTGTTTGGATCTCATTTTTTGCCACCTCTAATTCACTTGTTGTTACTTCTTCTTCCTTATTGGTATATTTTTCTATAATAATTAGATCTAATTCTTCTTGTTTTTCTTCTTTTACTTCATTGACTAAAACTTCTGCCTCTTCGATTGTATTTACTTGGTCTATTGTTTCATTATTAAAAGCAATTTCATAAAACTTATAAGTAACAATTGCATCCTGTTTTACCATATTGGCAATTTCTTTTTCTTGTGTTCCCATCGTATAGTTTACAAATGTTAATTCATATTTGGGATCACATTGAACATGGATGGAATCTATATTTTTTTCTTTTTCTTCTAAAATAGTTTCTTTTATTGTTTTTTCTAATATTGCTTTATTTTGAACATAACCTAACTCAATGTCAGAAATACTAACGCGATAAATAGGTTTTTGTTTAACTATTACAACTCCTATCATTAAACTAAAAGCTAGTAACATAACATTGATCTTTTTTAGCATTTGTGTCATTTTACTTCTTGCCTTTTTTCTTAAAATAAAATTCACTCTCCTTTTTATAACAAAGATTATTATACAACATATTGTGCACATTTTCAAATTATGTATACTCATTCTGTTCCAATTTATCTATTTTTTCACAAATTCTCTGGATTTTTATACCATTTTTCCTACTTTTTTCTTTAATTTCCTTTATTTTGCTTTTGTTTTTTCTCTTTTTCATTCTTGCTGGGTATTTCTATATTTTATACCTTATGCCTTTTTCGTTCAAAATAGTCTTTTTTCTTGTTTACTTATACATTATTTATTAACCATCAAATTTCTGTAAATTTAAACTATAAAATGCTATATTAATGTCGAAAGAAAGAAGGCATTGCCTTAGAAAGGTGGTAATAAAATGGCATTAGATTATACAGTAATTGGACAGAGAATTAAGCAAGCAAGACTTGCTAAAAATCTAACACAAGAAGATTTAGCAGAACAAATTGATATTTCCGTTGCTTTTTTAAGTAGAGTAGAAAGAGGAAATTCACATATAAATTTAAAAAGATTAAATCAATTATGTGGCTTATTAGATGTAACAGAAGGATATGTTTTAAATGGTGCCTCAAGTAGTTCTAAAAACTATCTAAACAAAGAATTTTCTGAATTGATGAAAAGTTGTTCACCAGATAAACAAAAATTAATCTATAATGTTGCAAAAGCGATCGCTGAAACAGATATAGAAGGATAAACCAGAAAAAAACCAATAAGAAAAATTATTGGTTTTTTGTTGTTTTTGCAACAGTTAATTTCAAAAAAGTTCTGTATAGTTAATACCTAATCATTGCGATTCTTTTTTCAATATGTTATGATAATATTTGTAAGAAATGTTAATACTATATACCATATAAAAGGAGGAAAATTATGAAATTTGAACAATGGAATGAATTCCACTCAGGTGACTGGGAAAACGAAATTAATGTAAGAGATTTTATTCAAAAAAATTATACCCCTTATGAAGGAGATGAAAGCTTTCTAGCAGATAAAACACAAAAAACGGAACAACTTTGGAATGAAGTTTTAGAATTATATCAAAAAGAACAAAAATCTCCTGGAAGTGTTTTGGACATGGATACTAAAATAGCCTCTACTATTACAAGTCATCCAGCAGGTTATATTCACAAAGAATGGGAAACTATTGTAGGATTACAAACCGATCAACCTTTAAAACGAGCCATTATGCCTTATGGTGGAATTAGGATTGTAGAAAAATCTTGTGAAGCTTATGGAAGAACAGTGGCTCCTGAAACAGTTGAAATCTTCCATAAATATAGAAAGACTCATAATGATGGTGTTTTCAGTGTTTATACCCCTGACATTAGAGCTGCTAGAAGTTCTCACTTATTAACAGGTCTTCCAGATGGATATGGACGTGGAAGAATTATTGGTGATTATAGAAGAGTAGCTTTATATGGAATTGATCTTCTAGTTGAAGAAAAACAACAAGAATTAGAGGTTTTAAATGTTGATGAAATGACAGAAGCTATCATTCGCGAAAGAGAAGAAATCAGTGAACAAATAAAAGCATTAAAAGAATTAAAAGAGATGGCTTCTACTTACGGTTTTGATCTTTCTAAACCTGCAAGCAACGCAAAAGAAGCTGTACAATGGCTATATTTTGGTTATTTAGCGGCAATTAAAGATCAAAATGGTGCTGCTATGAGTATTGGTAGAACATCTACCTTTTTGGATATTTATTTTGAAAGAGATTTAAAAAATGGTTCTTTAACAGAAGAAGAAGCACAAGAAATTATCGATCATTTTGTTATGAAATTAAGATTGGTTCGTTTCTTACGAACTCCTGAATATAATGAATTATTTAGTGGCGATCCTGTTTGGGTAACAGAAAGTATTGGTGGTATGGGAATTGATGGAAGAACTTTAGTAACTAAAAATTCCTTCCGTATTCTCCATACTTTAGAAACTTTAGGTCCTGCACCAGAACCAAATTTAACAGTTTTATGGTCCACACAATTACCAAAAGGATTTAAAAACTATACAACTAAATTATCTATTCATACTTCTTCCATTCAATATGAAAATGATGACTTAATGAGAATTACTCTAGGAGATGACTATGGTATTGCTTGTTGTGTTTCTCCTATGAAGATTGGAAAACAAATGCAATTCTTTGGAGCAAGAGCAAATCTAGCTAAAACTCTATTATATGCCATTAATGGTGGCAAGGATGGAATGTCAGGAAAACAAGTAACTCCTAAATTTGAGCCAATTACTTCTGAATATTTAGATTATGATGAAGTCATGGAAAAATTTGATCAAATGATGGATTATGTCGCAAAAATTTATATTAAAGCATTAAACATGATCCACTATATGCATGATAAATACTCTTACGAAGCAATTGAAATGGCTTTACATGATCGAGAGATTATTCGTACTATGGCTTGTGGAATTGCTGGACTATCTGTTGTAGCTGATTCCTTATCAGCAATTAAATATGCAAAAGTAAAAGTGGTTCGTAATGATGTTGGGTTAGCAACAGATTATATTGTAGAAGGAGATTTTCCAAAATACGGAAACGATGATGATAGAGTAGATCAAATTGCTGTTTCTGTTGTAAAGACTTTTATGAATAAGCTAAGAAAACATCAAACTTATCGAAATGCTAAACACACCCTTTCTATCTTAACGATTACTTCGAATGTAGTCTATGGAAAGGCAACTGGAAATACTCCTGATGGAAGAAGAGCTGGAGAACCTTTTGGTCCAGGAGCAAATCCTTTACATGGTAGAGATACGAATGGTGCTTTAGCGGTTATGAATTCAATTGCTAAATTACCATTTGATTCTTCTGAAGATGGAATCTCTTATACCTTCTCTATTACACCTGGAACCCTTGGAAAATCTGAAAAAGAACAAATAAATAATTTAGTTACTATGTTAGATGGCTATTTTTCACAAACAGGTCATCATATTAATGTGAATGTGTTTGACAGAAGTTTATTAGAAGATGCAATGGAACATCCTGAAAAATATCCACAGCTAACAATTCGTGTTTCTGGTTATGCTGTTAATTTCACAAAATTAACAAGAGAACAACAATTAGATGTGATTAATCGAACCATTCATGAAAAAATTTAATACTTTTAGGGAGTTACTATGGAAAATAAAGATTTAAAATATTATGCCAAAATTCATTCGATTGAATCATTTGGTACAGTTGATGGACCTGGTATTCGCTTTGTATTGTTTTTACAAGGGTGTCATTTGCAATGTAAATATTGTCATAACCGCGATACTTGGGACATAAATGGTGGAAACTATAAATCTTTAGATGATATTTTTGAAAAAATCATACGTTATAAAAATTATATTTATCCAAATCGGTGGTGTAACTGTCACTGGTGGAGAACCTTTATTACAGGCTAAGTTTTTAATTGAACTTTTTACAAAATTGAAACAAGAGAAGATTCATACTTGCCTTGATACGTCTGGAATGGTTATATTAACAGAGGAAATTAGAAAATTGTTATCTTTAACTGATTTAGTTTTGTTAGATGTTAAACACATAAATGATAAAAAATGTAAAGATCTAGTAGGATTTTCCAATCAATTGGAATTAAAATTTGCTAATTACTTAAGTCAACAAAATATACCCATTTGGATTCGTCAAGTTTTGATTCCTGGTATCACAGATGATGAACAAGATTTACTTGTTTTAAAAGATTTTATTCAAAGTTTAACTACTGTACAAAAAGTAGAATTACTTCCTTATCATGCAATGGGATGCTATAAATGGAAACAACTTGGATTGGAGTATCCACTAAACGACATAAAGGAAGCCACAGTAGAAGATATCAAAAAAGCCAAAAAGGTTTTAGGCATTGCCTAAAACCTTTTTTTATTTAGTCTCGTGTTTTTAGTCAAAAAAACTCTTTTAGCAGATCTCTTGGATTCTTTCCTTTCAGTCCGCTACGATATAATTCATAGAACATGTTTTCTGCAGTTATCCCATAGGCTTCTTCTGCCTCTTCGCTTCTAAGAGCAAAGTCCAATTCATTTGGGGTCTGGAACAATTCTTCATCAGAAACCCCCGCCATCATACACAACAGCACAATTGGAACAGATTCCTTACCAGGAATTTCCTTATTAGGGATAGGGGGATTGTTCTTCTGTACGTTTTTGAAATCCCTCAATTCCATTTGCAGTTCCTGCTGAATCTGTTGGAACATGCACCCATGTTCCCTTGTCTGAATCATCCGATAGAAAACTTCTTTCTGCTCAAAAAGTTCCAGCATTTCCTGTAACTTTTCTGCTAAAGCTCCTTTTCCTTGTTGCATTTTGAATTTCCTCCTTCTCATATTCATGACTTACTAAAAACACATCTACTAGAATATGTCTATATTATAGCATATTTTTCACTGTTTTCCAACACTTAACATAAAAAAATGCCAGAAAGGTTTATTCTTTCTAGCACTTTTTCTACATACCTAACAATTTTAATTCAATATTTTCCATTTTATATTTTCCATCTACCAATTTAAATTCTACCAATGTATCTTCTAATGTTTCTTTATTTTGTCTCAAATCAGTTGTAAAATACAATTTTATTTGAGATATTTCTAATTGATTGGTAATGATTTCCTTAAATGTCTCTGCCATATGTTTTTCATCTTCACAAACAAAAATTAATTGTGGAATTCCACTAAATCCTGAATCTCCTAGTACAAAATTTTCATAAAATTCTTTGTATAATCTTACCTTATCAGCAGTTTTCTTTTGCCAATCTGGTTCCCTTCGAATTACTTCAAAAACAAATTGAATTGATTTTCCATTTTTCGTTAACTTAACGCTTCCTCCTGTTGCTTTAAATATTTTTGCTGTTACTTTTGCTGTGATTGCTGGTTTTACCACATAACTATCAAATGCTTTTACTTTTCTTAAATAAGCTATCAATGTTTGGTTTCCTGCCAATCTCTTTTTGATCATAGGAACTGGCTTAGTATTATCAGATGGTTGCCATTTACAGTCAATTTCTTTTGAATTCAATAAATATTTTCCCATTTTTTCTAAACAATAAATTCTATAAATTCCTTTTCCTTCATCAGAAGTAAAATAATATCTCGTTAAAATTTTTGATTTTACAAGCTGATCTAGTTTATTATTCAACTTGTCTTGTGATTTCGGATCAATTCCTTTGATTTCTAACATTTGATACAATTGCCTTGAGGTAATGAATTCAAATTCGTTTACCAATTCTAAAATAGCAAAATGAATTTCATTAATATGGCCAATATCTATTTTATGTACAATCTGATTCATAGAAACATAGCCATCTTTTCCATCAAAAGTTTTAATTTCTCCTTCACGAATAGCAAATGGTGATACTTGTGCTTTAATTTGGTTATCTTCAACCATTTTAACTCCTCCTTTTAATATAGTTAGTCACTATATTATACATACTTAAACAATTAATAATTTTACCTTTTTTCTTTGGTTATCGATTCTTTTGATATAGACATCCACAGTTTGTCCATAAGTAAGCCCTTCTTCATATTCCGCCATTCCTACTAAGTTTGGTGTTAATTCAATAAAAATACCATTTTTATTTTTCTCTGTCTCTCTTACAATTCCTTTTACTTTCATTCCTGGAGTAAACATCTTTGCATTTTCTTCCCATGAACCTAATACCTCTTTATAAGATAATATTACCTTTCCTGTGTCTCTATCTATTGATTTTATCATAACTTTTACTTTTTGTCCAATTTTTAATCTTTCAAATGGTGTTTTTATTCTAGCAACTGATAAATCTTCAATATGAACTAACCCTACTACTCCACCTGCAATTTCAATAAAAGCTCCATAAGATTTGATATTTTTGACAATTCCTGTAACTTGATCCCCTTCTCGTAAATCTTTTTTGATCCAATTCAAGGTTTCCTTTTGTACTTCTTTCCTAGATACAATAATATTTTTCTCATCTTTTGCTTCTTTTATTTTAAATTGCACAAATTTGTGTACCTTCCCTGTACATAAATTACTTCTTGGTAATCCATTTTCTTCTATATTAATGGCTTCTACCTCTTGTCTTGGCATAATACCCGTTAAACCATTTTGAAAAGAAATATATAAATTGTAATCTTCATCACATTCTTGTACCAGTCCTTGCAAGATTTGATCCTCTTTTATATATTGGTTAATATTTTCTTGGCTCAATTGTGTAATTTCATGATTCCAGCCTTCTGGCTTGAATTTTAATAGATTCATTCGTTCTCTCCTTTTTGTCCTTCGTTTTTTCTATTATATATTTTTTGTTTATTATTTTCAATACTTATTGGTTAAAATTTTATGAATCTCCTCTTCTTTTAAGTAGCGCCATTTTCCAAGTGGTAAATTTTTAACATCTATTCCTGCAATTTTACTTCTATGTAAGGCTATCACTTTATGTCCAACCGCTTCACACATTTTACGAACTTGTCTATTTTTTCCCTCATGAATTGTAATTTCTAATCGTGATTGCTTTTTTTCTTCTTCTATTTTCAAAATCTTTACTTTAGCTGGTTTTGTAATATAATCCTCTATTTCCACTCCCTTTCTTAATTTTTCTACCGTTTCTTTTTCTACGATTCCTTTTATTGTTATGGTATAAGTCTTCTCAATTTCATGTTTTGGATGAGTTACTTGATAAACAAAATCCCCATCATTTGTCAAAAGCAAAGCTCCAGATGTATACATATCTAATCTTCCTACTGGAACTACTCTCTCTTTTACTTTTACTAAGTCTAATACTGATTCTCTTCCAAATTGATCTTTTGCTGTTGTAACATAACCAATTGGTTTATTGAGTAAAATATATATCTTCTTTTCTTGTTTATTTATAATTTTCCCTTCATATTCTACCTCATCTTTTTCTACATCTACTTTCGTTCCAAGTTCTACCACCACTTTATGATTCACTTTTACTTTTCCTTGTTTTATTAATTCTTCCGCTTTCCTTCTAGATGCAATTCCTGCTTCTGCTATATATTTTTGTAATCTTATTTCTTTCATACTCTCTCCTTAAAACTCATGTGCAATGGGGACGTTTCTTTTTTCACATTTGATAAAATATTTAAAAGATTAATATTTTTTGTAAAATGTGAAAAAAGAAACGTCCCCATTGCACATACCCAATTTTATATTATTATGTTTTTAAAATACATGGGTAAGTCTGCTTCTAAAAACATTTTCTTTCCTGTTGTTGGGTGCTTGAATTCCAAACTTTTTGCATGTAAGCATTGTCCTTGTATTCCCCATTTGTTTTTCCCATTTGAATATGTAATATCTCCTATAATAGGATAGCCAATTTGTGCCAAATGTACTCTTATTTGATGAGTTCTTCCTGTTTCTATTCGTACTTCTAATAAAGTGCATTTAGATTCTGGAAATCTCTTTAATACTTTAAAATGTGTAATTGCTTCTTTTCCGTTTTGTGTCACTGCCATCTTTTTTCTATCTTTTGTACTTCTTCCTATTGGCATATTAATGGTAGCTTCATTTTCTTTCACAATTCCTCTTACTAATGCAAGATAGGTTTTTTTTACTTCATGATTTTTGATTTGTTCACTTAAACCAATATGTGCTTTGTCATTTTTAGCAACCATCAATATTCCAGATGTATCTTTATCTATTCGATGTACAATTCCTGGTCTAATTTCTCCTCCAATGCCAGACAAAGAATCTTTACAAATTGCCATAATAGCATTTACTAAGGTACCATCTAGGTTTCCATTTGCTGGATGTACTACCATTCCTTTTGGTTTATTTACCACAATCATATCTTTATCTTCATAGATGATTTCAACTGGAATATCTTGTGCTTTCAATTCAATTTCTTTTGGTATTTCTTCTTCTACTGTTATTTCATCTTTTTCTTGAATTTTATAAGATGACTTTACTTTTTTTCCATTTACTAAAATTTTTCCTTCTTCCATTAATCTTTGTATAGCAACTCTTGAAAGATCTTCTTCCTTTTTTGCTAAATAACGATCCATTCGATTATTTTCTTCTTCCTTTTTTACTATAAAAATTTTCAATAATTTATTCCTTCCTATGACTTATTTCTTATTTTATAGATTACAAAATATTTATCTTGATACAATTCTTCATAATCTTGCTTTTGTGTTTTCGTTATAATCATGTTCATTTTCGAATTTTTATAGGTTATTACATGTGTAATCTTATATTTTTCAAAAGTATCTCCATAAAATTTTCCAATACTAGAGGTATCAATAAAATCTAAGAAAATATCTTCTTCCTTACCACTAAATTCTGGGGCATATAAATCCGCCCTTGAATCGATAAATACAGGAATTCCTCTATACAATAAATAACTCCCATAGTTATATTCATTATAAAATCTTGTTGTTCCTAAGTCTATATTTTCTAAAATAAAATCTGCTGCTTTTGTTGGATATTGTGTTTCATCTACATATGTTGCCTTCCATTTGTCTTTTCCAAAATGATAACTTAATCCTAGAACCACAATTGTTATCACTGCCATTCCTAGTCTCTTCGTGCCTTGTTTCATCTCTTCTGTATCTTTTGTGCTATAAAGTTCCATTACTTGCATTAGAAAACGATTTAATATGACAGAACCTATAATCGTAAACATTGTTATTTGCCTTCTTGAACTAATCATTAAAACACACAGTCCACCTAGCATAAATAAGTCAGATAATCGAACTTTTAACTTTGTAAAAATAAGAAGTGCTAAAAATAAGATTAACATACACATCGCATCGTTATCATTTGCTAAAGTCATTGGCAAATGTTCATTGATATTTTGTGTGGTATTTCCTTGCATGGTTTTTAATAAATAAGTATATGGAGTCATCCCTAATGGTGTTAAAAATCCTGTTAATAAACAAATAATCATAATTACTATAAGCCATTTAACATTCGGATTTTTGGTTAATATGATTTTATATGGATTTTTCAATTCCTTGCTACGTTTAATCTTTACTTTATCAATTTTTTCCTCTAATTCTTTTCGTTTTTTATTTAATTCTTCTACCTTTTCTTCCTGTCCTCCTTTTTTAAGAAGTTTTACTGTTTTCCATTTTAATCGAAACATTGTAATTTTTTGATAAATAATGGTTTCTGCCATAGAGGCAATGAAATATTCAGCAATATATGGTAAATAGAGAATAAAGTAAAAAGGAAATACAGCAACATGCAAATTTGCAATAGCAAGTGGTATGATTACTAATCCTACGGCATATCTCTTTTTCTTTGTTTCAATAAATTTTTCGATCCAATAAATTGCAAAAATAAATAAAATAAAAGTTACTAATTGTGCTCTAGCAGCTATATATCCTCGAATTACATACATAACACCTAATGTAATTAAAAAGGAAAGCAATTGATTTTTGATTAATTTTTTATTAATTCCATAAATAGAAATTCCTAAAATAACGGATAAAATACAAGTTGCTACATAAATACCTGTAAATCCAAAGGCATGATAAATAAAGTAGGTGATCACATCATATCCCCAATGAGGATAGGTATATGCTAAATCTTCATGCCAAGAAAAAGGATCTCGTCCATCAATTCCCTGTGTAGCAATATGCTCTCCTACTTTTATCGTATAATATGTATCATTTTGAAAAGTTACTGGTGTTAGTGCGATGCAAAATAAAGCAATTAAAATAACTGCTAAGATTGTAAATTTAATATTCCTATTCTCTTTTTTCTTCATGTATTAAATCTCCTTTTTATTTTTTTCAATTATATCAAAAAAAGTTTTAAAAGACTAGTCCTTTAAAACTTTTTATCTATATTTATTTATACAATCCAAATTTTAAACAGCTTCTTGGTTTTCTACTTCTGTTTCAGTGTTTTCTTCTTTTTCTGAATTTTTTTCTTCCAATACTTCTAAACTTCCAACAGAGACTTCATAAGCAACTCTTGTTTGAACCGTTCCATCTTCTTGTTTTTTCTCATAAGTTCTTGATTGCACTCTTCCCACAACTTTCACCTGTGATCCAACTTCAAGGTTTTGACAAAATCTTGCATTTCTTCCCCAAGAAATACATGGAATATAATCTGACTTATTATAAGCTCTATTTACTGCTAATAATATATCTGAAATTTCTCTTCCAAATGGAGTTTGTCTATAAATTGGCTTTTTGCACAAATATCCAATTAATACCACTTCATTGCTAATTGTATCTTTTTTTACTATTTCATTTTCTTCTTCCTCTTCTTTTTCTTCTACTTCCATAACATCTTTCGCAAATACTGTTAAAATTAAACGATTTTTTTCATTTTCATAACTGTTATAAGATCTAAATTGACCTTTTACCAATAATTTTTTTCCTTCTTGCAAAGTGTCTTCTCCGATTAATCTTTCTGAAATAGTAATTGGAATTATGTCTTGGTTTCCGCTTAAACGTGGAATTCCTAATTTAAAAACATAAAATCTCTCTCCATAGATTTCGTGACTAAATTCTTTTTCTCCTGTAACTTTACCTACTAATGTTAAATAGTTGTTTTCTAAATAATTTGTATCCAATCTCTTTTCCTCCCTATTTTAAACTTTCATCATTTGCAAAATTTTGGTAATTTGAATTTTGCAATTGTATACTTTTCTTCACGCATGATCAATACAGTTATAATTATACACCTTTTTTTTGGTTTTGTCTACATAAAAAGTTAATTTTATTCAAAAA
>CASAUJ010000029.1 GCA_949118805.1 uncultured Clostridia bacterium
TCCTCATCATAATTTTTATTGTTATTTCTTTTATTTTGTTTTTTGTCTGCCATTTCTTTTCCCCCTTTTCTGTTCTCTAGAATGGTAGATCATCACTAGAAGATACTTCGAAATCAGATCCCATGTTACCAGGTGCTGTATCTCCAAATGTATTTTCAAAGGCACCTGCTCCTGTTTCTCCTTCTCTTTTGCTATCTGCAAAATAAGCTTCCTCTGCTACAACCTCTGTTACATAACGTTTATTTCCTTGTTCATCATCCCAAGTTCTTGTTTGTATTCTTCCAATAACGCCTACTTGTTGACCTTTCTTAAAGTATTTACTACAAAATTCTCCCAATTTACTCCACGCAACAATGTTTATAAAGTCTGCTTGTCTTTCTTCTCCTTGTCTTACAAATCTTCTGTTAACAGCTAAACTGAAAGAAGCTACTAATGTGTTGTTGGTTTGTGTGTATCTTACTTCTGGGTCTCTTGTTAATCTTCCCATTAATATTACTTTGTTCATTTTTTATCACCTTTCTTTACTCTAAATAAAGGCCCCTCTCTTTATTTAATTTTTTGTTTGCTTATTCTTTTTTTAAGCTTCTTTTTTTACTACGATAAATTTCATGATGTCATCTGTAATTCTATAAACTCTTTCCAGTTCTTTAATAGAATCTGGTTTTGCTTCAAAGTTGAATAATAAATAAGTACCTTCTGTAAATTTTTTGATTTCATAGGCTAATTTCTTTTTCCCCATGTTTTCTACTGATTCAACTTTTCCGTTTTCATTAATTAATCCTGTAAATTTTTCTTCTAAAGCTTTTAAACCTGCTTCATCTAAATTAGGATTAACAATGATAATACTTTCGTATTGATTCATTATTTTCACCTCCCTTTGGATTGATAACCTACCTCATTTTCTGGGTAAGTAGAGATTAAAAATAGCTATACTACTTTTAAAGCATAGCTATCATATCATATTTTGTTCTATTTTGCAAGCAATTTCAGGTTATTTTCCTAAAAAACCCTTTATCGTTTTAAGATCTTCATAGGTCGTAATTTTTATATTGGTATAATCTCCTTTTATTATTTTTATTTTTTCTCCCTCTTTTTCCAATAACATACAATCATCTGTAACTTCTTCTTGTTTATACTTTTCATGCATTTTCAATAATGTCTTTCTTTCAAAACATTGTGGTGTTTGGACAGCCCATGTGTGATTCCTTTTTGTTGTTTGTATTACGATTCCTTCTTCATTTGTTATTTTTATCGTATCTTTAGAAGGTACTCCTATTGTTACTCCTTTCCATTCTTTCATACTTTCTATACATTGACTGATATATTGTTGTTTTAACAGTGGTCTAGCTCCATCATGGATCAATACAAAATCTGCTTTCGTATTTTGAATGCAATGATAAACCGTTTCTTGTCTAGATGCTCCGCCTTCTATTATTTTAATCGGCTTTTTTATCTTTTCTTCTTTTAATATTTTTTCTATCCTTGATTTTTCCTTTTTCTTACTTCCTATTATAATATCATCAATATACTCATTTTCTTCAAAAGCTGCTAAACTATAAAATATTACTGGTTTCTTATCAATTATTTCGAAATTCTTATTTCGATTTTGTCCATATCTTGTACTATTTCCAGCTATCAATAAAATTGCTGTTACTTGTTTTCCTTCTATCATTTTATTCCTCCTTTGATTGCCTTCTACTTCATTACTTCTTTTCTAAATAATACTTTTTTCAATAAAATGGTTAATATGATGAAATTGAAAATAGAAATTACAATTAGCTTTAGGATTAATTTCCACATTGGTAACAATGGTTCTATGTTAAACCACCAATTCAATACCGTTAACCCTATTATAAATAATCCTGTGATGGCAAAAGCTAATAAAAGACGAAAAATCGAAACTGGCAATTTTGTTTTTTCGCTTTTTCTTGTTCTCGCTAAGGTAAACAATAAAATAATTCCACAGATCCCTGTACCAATTACACATAAACTTGAATATTGTTCCATTGTAATCTGTTCTTGTTTGTTTAATATGGCTAATACCAATATATTAAGAACCACACATAATCCCATTGGCAATGCTCGTATGATAACATTTCGTAAAAATTTTCCATGAATTCTTTCTTTGTTTGGCTCCAATGCTAATAAAAAAGATGGAATTCCTATGGTTACTGTTCCAATCAAACTCATTTGTATGGGTTCAAATGGATACGCTGTTCCGATTCCTAAAAACATAAGAGCAATTAATCCTGAATAAATCGTTTTGGCCAAAAACAACATAGCAGAACGTTCTATATTGTTGATGGTTCGTCTTCCTTCTGCTACAATTTTTGGCATAGAAGCAAAATTGGAATCTAATAAAATCAATTGTGATACCGTTTTTGTTGCATCACTTCCATTTGCCATAGCTATACTACAATCGGCTTTTTTCAAGGCTAATACATCATTTACTCCATCTCCTGTCATTGCCACTGTTTTTTCTTTTTTTTGAAAAGCTTCTACTAATGCTTTCTTTTGAAATGGTGATACACGCCCAAAGATGGTATATTTTAGGGCCAATTCTTCTAGTTCCTCTTCCTTTACATTTGTCATATCAATGTATTTCTCATAAGCTTCTACCCCTACTTGTTTTGCTATCTGGGAAACTGTAATGGGGTTATCTCCTGAAATAATTTTAACATTAACTCCTTGCTCTTTAAAATACTGTAGGGTTTGTTTCGCTTCTTTTCTAATTTTATCTAGTAAACATACATATCCTATAATTTCTATCTCGCTTGGTAATTCATTGGCTTGAATTGATTGGTTCGTATGAACTAATACTAAAACTCTATAATCTTTTGCCTGTTTTTCAATTTCTTCTTTATGACTCATAAATTTTTCTTTTAAGACTACCTCTGGTGCTCCTAATAAATAGCCTCCTTTTTCTTCAAATGTAATTCCAGACCATTTATTTTGAGAAGAAAAAGCAAATTTTTGAATCGGTTTCCATGGTTCTCTTTCCATCTTGAAATAACTTCTAATTGCTTCTATGGTTGAATTCTCATCTTCTAAAGCTTCTGCTATATTCGCTAGTATATTTCTCATTTCCTCTTTTTTTTGATCCATGGGAATAAAATCTTTTACTTCTAAACACCCTTCTGTTAGAGTTCCTGTTTTGTCTAAACACAAGGTATCTACTCTTGCTAATGCTTCGATACAATATAATTCTTGCACCAATACCTTTGATTTGGACAATCGAATCACACTTACTGCCAAAACGGTACTTGTCAATAATACAAGACCTTCTGGTATCATTCCAATAATGCCTGCCACACTTTTTACCACCGCTTCTTGGAATGTATTCTCTTCTACTTGTAATTGGACATAGAATAACATCATTCCAATCGGAATAATGGCAAATGTTAAAAATTTTATGATTTTTTTCAAAGAATTCATAATTTCCGAATTAACTTTTTTAATATATTTTGCTCCACTCGATATTTTAGCGGTATAATTTTCTTCTCCAATATGTTCTACTTTTGCTATACATTTTCCACTTACCACATAACTTCCAGAAAGAATCTTGTCTCCTTGTTTTTTCAAATGATTCTCTGGTTCTCCTGTAAGAAAGGATTCGTTTACTTGTATTTCACCTTCTAAAAGAACACTATCTGTTACAATTTGATTCCCTGTTTTTAATTCTATCACATCATCTACTACTAATTCATGAATTCCGATTTCTCGTGTTTCTCCATTTCGAATGACCGTAGCTTTCTTACTAGTCATAATGGATAATTTATCAATTATTTTTTTAGAATGGATTTCTTGTATGGTACTAATTGCTGTGTTGATGATAATAATCCCTAAAAATAACATATTTTTATAAGAGCCTACTATAAAAATAGCAATTCCGAGTAATAAATTGATGAAATTAAATAAAGTAAAAAAATTATCATATAAGATCTTCTTTATACTTTTTGTCGGTACAGATGTATCTTTATTTACTTTTCCTTCTTCTTGTCTTTTTTTTACTTGTTCTTCTGTTAATCCTTTTTTTTGATCGATTTCCATATTTTTCTTCCTTTTATTTTTTTCTCTTTTTTCAGATTATATGTCTTTCTATTCTTACTGTCAATTGATTATTTCTTAATTTTTTCTTTTATAGAATAAAAGATATTAAGTTTTCTCTTAATATCTTTTACCATGTAATATATTTAATTTAGCTCGTCTAATGTTAACCCCTTTTGCCAATATAATATAGGATATCCATTATTCAGTAATCCTTCCCCATCATCTAATCGAAAGGCATAATTCGTATATGCTTTCATTTCACTTTCACTCCATTTTGCACAATTACTAGAAGATCCTCTATATCCTAAACAGTTTTGTGCTGATGTATAATAACAATAAATGGCTGTAGAATTATAGCATTCCCCAACAATCGATCCGTTGGCTCTCTTTCCACCTGATATATTACCAATATTATAACAATACTGAATGGTAGATGATTGATTGTATCGATTCCCGCATATTCCTCCAGATTGTCCAAATGCTCCATGTACGTCTCCTGTGTTATAGCAATAAGCTATTTCTCTACCTCCTACTCCTAAAATTCCTCCAACACTTGAATATCCAGTTCCATCATCTCCATTGGCTGTTATGTTTCCTGTATTAAAACAATATTTTATTTCTCCTTCTGAAGCTCCTAGGATTCCTCCTACAGCCCCCGTATTTCCTACTATTTTTCCGTTGATTCGAACATTCTATTATATTTTTATCCGTATGTCCACATATTCCCCCTATTATTTTTCCATTTCCTTGTATCTCTCCATAATTATCACACCTAGTTATAAGAATATTTCCTTCTCCTGCAATTCCTCCCACATAATCATTTCCTGTCACTTTTGCATAATTAGACGAATTTTTTAGAGTACCTGTTCCAGAAATTCTTCCTGCCACGCCTCCTACATAAGTACTTCCCTTTCCTTCCCCTCCTATTTTTATATTTTCTATCGTACCTGCTCCTGTTATCTCTCCTGTCAACACCCCAACATAGTTTTGTGTGGTTATGACAGATCCTTCTATTTCTAAATTTCTTATTGTTCCATCTTCTATCTTTCCAAATAATCCTTGATATTCTTTGGTTGAATTAATATGCAACCCTGTTATTTTTTTATGATTTCCCTCAAAAGTTCCTCGAAATACATTTCCTTCCGTTCCAATTGGTATCCAATTACCTTCTTGTTCTGATAAATCAACATCTCCAATCATTTGTACTATTTTTCCTTTATAATCTTTTCCCTTGTTTACTTCTTCTTGAAAAGTAATTAAATCCTTTTGTGTCTTTATTGTATAATCTTCTATTATTATTTCATTTGATTCTCTTGTTTTTTCTTCTTCATATTTTACTTCTACTCTTGCTGTTGCTTCTCCAAATTCACTGATTTCTTTATAAATGAAAGTGGTATCATAAGTTGTCTTTCTTTGTATTTCCACGTCATTTTTATATAAAATATACTCTAATCTTCTTCCTGCTGCCTGTTTCACTGTTGCTGTTAAAATCCATTCTTTCTCTTCTATTTCACTTGTTAATATCACTTCGATATCTTTTGAAACTTCTCCTTCTTTTCTGATATATTCCACTACATTTTCTCTAATTCGAAAAATATAACCTTCCTTTACTTTTACTTCTAATACTAAAAGTTCTGTATTTAATACTAATTCACTCCCTTCAAAATTTGGGTCTTTTTCAATTTCGTTTTTACATTTTTGAAATAACTCTTGTTTTTCTATTTTTTTATCCACATTTTCTAATTTTACCCCTTGCCAAATTAACTTTAGTTGTTCTTCATAACTACTTATTAAAGTTTCTTCTTTCGATATGTTTGCTTTTCCTAAAATTCCTCCTTCTCCTGTTAATGTGCTAATTCCTGCTCCTGCTAAAATTAATAATACAATGATTGTAATAACCAAGGCAATTAATGTAATTCCTCTATTTTTTTCATTTTCCATCTAATCCCTACTCTCTTTTGTTTATTATTCTCATTTCTTTCCAAAATAATCATAACATTTTTGACATGTATTATCATTATTTTATCGTTTCTTTTTTGAAATGTCAATTGTAGATGACAAAAATGTCGTTCTTTTTTCAGTCCTTCTATACTATAATATTACATAAGATTAGGAGGTAGAAAATGATCAAACAATATCGATTAGCCCATCATTTATCACAAGAAGAATTAGCAGAAGAAATTGGTATTAGTTGGCGTCAATTACAACGTCTTGAGCATAATGAAGAAAATACCAGAATTTCTACCTTTAAAAAAATTGTGAATGCTTTGAATGTACCAGATGAAGAAATTATTAAATTTTTTCGAAAATAAATACGGAAAAGGACTTTGATGAAAACAAAGTCCTTTCTTGTTTTTTAAATTTTAACTTTTTCTTGATAAATTGTCTTCCCATATTTTACTTCATCTAACTTCTTTTGTAATTCCATGATAGGAATTGGTAATAGTGATATTAAAATAGTAATCATCCATTGCATTTGATTTAATGATGTTAATTTAAAAATATTAGCCAATGTAGGAATTAATACTACTGAAATTTGCAAAAGTGTTCCTAGAATAAAGCTTCCTATTAAAAATTTATTTTCAAAAATTCCAATTTTAAAAATAGATTGTTCACTTTTTATATTAAAACTGTGGACAAGTTCTAATAATCCCATTGCAATAAATGCCATTGTCCTACCTACTTCTAATCCGAAAAATTTATTTCCTAAACTAAAAGCAACAAGTGTTAGCATTCCAATCATAGTTCCTTCTACAACAATTTTATTCCATAGTCCATCTGCAAAAATTCCTTTTCTACGACTAACTGGTTTTCGATGCATTATTTCTTCGTCTGGTGGTTCCAATCCAATTGCAATTGCAGGTAAAGAATCGGTTACTAGATTAATCCATAATAATTGGATCGCTAATAATGGAGATTTTAATCCCAATACCAATCCCATAAAAATAGTTACAATTTCTCCAATATTGGTAGCAATTAAAAAATGAATGGCTTTTTTTATATTATCATATATATTTCTTCCTTGTTTAACAGCTTCTACAATTGTTACAAAATTATCATCTGCTAAAATCATATCCGCTGCATTTTTAGCCACATCTGTTCCATTTTTTCCCATTGCAATTCCTATATCTGCATTTTTTAATGCTGGACTATCATTTACTCCATCTCCTGTCATTGCAACAACTGCTCCTGTTTTTTGCCAAGCTTTAACAATTCTTACTTTATGTTCTGGAGTTACTCTGGCAAATACAGAATATTCTGAAATAATGCTTTCTAACTCTTTTTGTGGAATTTTATCCAATTCCTGTCCTGTCATTGCTTTATCTTTTCCCCCTAAAATATTTAGTTCTTGTGCAATGGCTTTGGCTGTTGCTATATGATCTCCTGTTATCATTACAGTTTTAATTCCTGCCTTTTTACAGGTTTTTACAGCTTCTTTTACGCCTTCTCTTGGTGGATCTATCATCCCCATTAACCCAACAAAAGTTAAATTGTTTTCTATGGTATTACTATCTATTTTTTGTGGTAAGAAATCTAAATCTTTATATCCTACTGCAATTACTCTTAGTGCTTTTCTAGCCATTTTTTCGTTTTCTTTTTGGATCCTATTCTTTTCTAGGATAACATTTTTATCTAGTCTATGACTCATTTGGTATTGACATCTTTCTAAAAGAACATCTGGTGCTCCTTTTGTAATTACGCGATATTTATTTCCTACTTTATGAATGGTTGTCATCATTTTTCGATTCGAGTCAAAAGGAATTTCGTTTATTCTTGGCATTTTTTGATATAATTGATTTTTATCTTTATGATTGGCAAATGCTTGTTGCACAATTGCTATTTCTGTTGGTTCCCCTTTTATTTCTATTTTTCCATCTTTGTATACAGTACTACAATCTGTACACATACAGGCTAACTCTGTTACAAATTCTATTTTTTCACTTTTTATTTCTACTACTTTCATTTTGTTTTGTGTTAATGTTCCTGTTTTATCGGAACAGATAACAGAAGAGCTTCCTAAAGTTTCTACTGCTGGTAGCTTTCTAATGATACTATTCTTTTTTGCCATTTTGGTAACACCAATTGATAGCATAATTGTTACAATAGCTGGTAATCCTTCTGGAATAGCTGCAACTGCCAAACCAACTGATGTCATAAACATTTCTATCGGATCAATGTGTTTAATTAATCCAATGATAAAAATAAGGAAACAAATTACCAAACATACAATTCCTAATATTTTTCCTACTTGTCCCAATTTCTTTTGAATTGGTGTTTCAGGTGCTTCATCTTCTATCATCATATTAGCAATTTTTCCAACTTTTGTGTTCATACCAGTATCTGTTACAATTGCTTTCCCATGTCCATTTACCACAATACTTCCCATAAATGCCATATTATTCCTATCTCCTAATGGAACATCAGGCTTACAAATTTTATTGGCATCTTTTTGTACTGCTTCTGTCTCACCTGTTAAACTAGATTCTTCTATTTTTAGTTGAAAACTTTCTATGATTCTACTATCTGCTGGTACATAATTTCCTGCTTCTAAAATAATCAAATCTCCTGGAACAATCTCTTCTGCATTGATTTCCTCTAAAACTCGATCTCTTATTACTTTTGCTTTTTGTGGTGTCATTTTTTGTAACGCTTCGATGGATTTTTCCGCCTTTGCCTCTTGTATTACTCCCATTAGAGCATTTAAAACTACAATTGCAATAATAATAATGGAATCAATGTAATCATTTTCACCTTGTAAATTTGAAACAATTGCGGAAATGATAGAAGCTAAAATCAAAATAATAATCATAAAATCATTAAATTGCTTCACAAATTTGATCAATAAACTATCTTTCGGCTTATCTTTTAATTTGTTTTTTCCATATTCTATTTGTCTTTTTTTAACCTCTTCTTCTTTTAAACCATATTTAAAATCCGTTTCTAATTTCTTTAAAACCTCTTCTTTTCTCAATGTTTCCCACATACCCTTCACTCCTTTGTTGGTGATACGAGGGACGTTCCTTAAAATCCCCATTTAGGAAAATTAAAGAACTATCCTTTCCTTTATAACAAATGGAAGGAGTGTCCCCTACTCCTCTTTTTGGGGATTTTAAGGAACGTCCCTCGTATCCCTATTCTATGTGGCTTGTACTTGTTTTATGACATTTTAACAAATTTCTTTTTTCGACATATGATTATTTTAGGAGGTGTTTTTATGTTAATTCATTCTTTTATTTTAGCACTTTCTAGTAGCATCGATTCTCTTGGTATTGGAATTACATATGGAATGAAAAATACCAAAATTTCATGCTGGGCTAAAATTGTTTTGTTTGTTATCTCTTTCTTCATTTCTCTTACTTCGGTTTGGTTTGGAGATATGATTAAAAATATTTTTACTGATTTTGTTACCAAATTAATTGGAAATTTAATTCTGATAGGAATGGGAATTTTTATGTGTTTTCAAGCAATTCGCAAGGAAAATTTACCGATTTCTAAAAAAGATACTTTTTCCAATGTAATTTCTAATAATCCAGAAAAAATTTATAGTTTTTTTATTGATTTTTTAGGAATTACCATAAAGATTATTAAAAATCCTACTTCTTCTGATTTTGATGCTTCCAATTCAATTGATTGGAAAGAAGCTTTTTTCTTAGGTATTGCTCTTTCTTTAGATTGTTTTTGTATTGGAGTTGGTGGTAGTATTCTTGGTATGAATTCTTTTCTTTTTCCTTTGTTAATTGCTATTTTTCAACTGGTATTTTTGAGTATTGGTAGTTTTTTGGGAAAGAAATTACATCATTTAAGTTCTTTACCAGATAATGTTTGGTCTGTTGTTTCTGGTGTTTTACTTATTCTAATTGGATTGTTTCGCTTGCTTTATTTTTACTAATATTCTTACCAATAAAAAGGCTGATTCTTTTTCAGCCTCTTTGTTTTTATCTATGAAATGATTCCATTTGCCATTTTAAAATAGGATATCCATTGTTATATTTCCATGTTCCATCTGAATTTTGTATATCCTCCCTATATAATTCTCCTAATGTACTTGCCAATTGTTTTATTTCTTGCTCTGTTTTGGATACTGCTTCTGTATCTGTATTTTGTGTTCCTCTTCCATAATTTGCTCCACATGTATTTAACCAGTAATTATTAGTTAAATTACTATTACCTTTTACGGTATCACTATGTCCCTCTCTTGCAACAATTCCACCTACTGTTGTTCCTGAAACATTTCCTACCTGATAGCAATTTTCTATTAATGAATTTCCCTTACTCGTTCCTGCTACATAAGCTACGATTCCTCCAACAGTGCTTCCTGAATAAGTGGTTTTTACTTCTGCAAAATTAATACAATTACTAATTGTTGTAGTTCCTTCATAAGAACTTCCTCCAGCAATTCCTCCAATGTATATACTATTATACTTAGGATCAGAAGATAAGCCTGTTACCATTCCTTTATTTATACATTCTCTTATTTCTCCCTCATGTGCTTCGCCAGCAATTCCTCCAACTCCATGATTTCCTTTTATTTCACCATAGTTAATGCAATTTTGAATTGTTCCTCCATATTTTGCTCCAACAATTCCTCCAAATCCTCTTCCATAATATCCTGTTGTTCCCACAGGAGATATTTGTGCATAATTTATACAATATTCTATCCTACCATTTCCACTTCCAACAATTCCTCCACCTTGTCTCCATCCTTGTACAGATCCACTTGTTACTATATTCCTTATTTCTCCATAATTTTTTCCACATAATAACGCTGCATCATAGTGAGTGGATTTTATCATTCCACTCACTTGTACATTTTGTATGATCCCCTTATTTTGTCCAAATAGAGCTTGTCTCTCAACTTCTTTAATATTAATATATAAATTCTCAATTTTATGATTTTTTCCATCAAATGTTCCTTCAAATGCATATGTCATATTACCAATTGGTGTCCATTGGTTATTTTCTTCCCCCAACAAATCAATATCACTATCTAGTTCTATTGTTTTATCTTTATATGATTTTCCTCCATTTACTCTATTTCGGAATATTATCATTTCTTCTTTATTCGAAATTGTATAATCTTCTACTGTGATTTCCTCTGAGATACTTGTTTTTTCTCCTTCATATTTCACTTCTACTTTGGCTGTTAAAAGATCATCAAAACTAGTTTCTTTTTCATAGGTATACGTTGTATCATAAGTTGTTTTTCTTTGTGTTTCTACTCCATTTAAATAAAAAATATATTCTAATTGTCTTCCTCCTGCATTTCTTGTAGTGGCTGTAAATATAACTTTCTTATTTTGTGGTTTACTAGCTGTTAAAACAACTTCTATATCTTTTAGGCTTTCTCCTTCTTTTCTAATATATTCTACTTTATCTTCTCGAATTTGAAAAATATATCCTTCTTTTACCTTAACTTCTATTAGTAATTCTTCTGTCTTTATTTCTACTATGGCTCCTTCAAAATTAGGATCTCCTTCAATTGCCTTTTTTCCTTCTTGTAGTTCTTCCTCTTTTGTCTTTTTTTGCTCTATATTTCCTAATTTTACGCCTTGCCAAATTAAACTTAATTGCTCTTCATATCCTTTTATCAAATTCTCTTCTTTTGCTTGACTTGCTTTTCCCAGAATTCCTCCTTCTCCTGTCAAACTTGCTATACTCACTCCTGCTAAAATGAGTAAGACAATAATCGTAATCACTAATGCAATTAAGGTAATTCCTTTGTTTTTCATTTTTTTCTTCCTTTCTTTTCTATTTTCCTTTGTATCTATTTTTCCCTATCTATTTAGTTCTATTCTTTTCTCATTTTTTACTACACTATTTTTATGGTATGATAATCTAATTTCTTTTTTATAAAACTTGGATTTAGAAAAACAAATGATGGAATTGTGTATTTTATACTTAAAATCCTCATTGATTCCTATTAAAATATTCCATTTGCCATTTTAAAATAGGATATCTATTGTTGGTATTTTGACTATCTTCTATAAAAACTCCTTCTCTATCTGTATTGACAACAGATAATACACTTGGCAGATTGGTTTGTCCTCCTAAAACATTAGTAATTGTTGCATTAGCAGTTGTTGCTTCATTTAAGCCTATTGCTTTTGTAATTGTTGTTGCACAATTTGTAATTCTTGTTTGTTGATTATTATTGGGAATCCATCCTATTATTCCTCCCACTTTTGCATCTTGGCTAGCTATGTTGAGACTTGCTTGATTGTAACAATTATTAACATTCACATATCCTCCACTTATATATCCCATTATACCTCCACCCCATATTGTGTTTGAAGTATTTTCACAACTAACTTCTCCTAAATTATAACAATTCACAATTTCACAATTATTTTTGCTATCATTGCTATTATAATGAGTATTTCCTGTAATTCCTCCAAGCGAAAATGCTTTTTTAATCTTTATCTGGTCAATTCTAATGCTTCCTTGATTATAACAGTTTTTTACTTTGGCTCCTCTTGTTACATCCCCTGCAATTCCTCCAGTCCATGGGCAATCTGTATGAATTCTTCCACTATTATAGCAATAGCTAATCTCACTTTCGTCATTATTTATTCCTCCTGCAATTCCTCCAAAATATCCCTCCTCATTACCTCGAACTGATTCTGATGCTGTAATATTGGCTTTATTATAGCATTCTATAATTTTAGCAGTTCCTCTATTTTCCCCTGCAATTCCGTCCTACTAGATGATATCCTTTTATTTCTCCCTCTACTCCACATCGAATGATGGAAGAAGCTTCATATCTGCCTACAATTCCTCCTGTAAAAACGCCTTTTGTTACACTAATATTCACATTTTGCAAAATAACATCTTGAATAATTGCATTTTCGATATAGCCAAATAAACCTTGATTATCTCCATTTTCTTTGTTGATCGATAAATGATCAATGGTATGATAATTTCCTTCAAAGGTTCCTTTAAAACGATTGGTTTCGTTTCCAATTGGAATCCATTCTTCTCCTGCTAATTCAATATTCTGAATCACTTCTACTGTTTTTCCTTCATAGCTTTTTCCCTCATTTACTTTATTTTGAAAAACAATCATTTCTTCCTTATTCGAAATCGTGTAATCTTCTACTGTGATTTCCTCTGAGGTACTTGTTTTTTCTCCTTCATATTTCACTTCTACTTTGGCTGTTAAAAGATCATCAAAACTAGTTTCTTTTTCATAGGTATACGTTGTATCATAAGTTGTTTTTCTTTGTGTTTCTACTCCATTTAAATAAAAAATATATTCTAATTGTCTTCCTCCTGCATTTCTTGTAGTGGCTGTAAATATAACTTTCTTATTTTGTGGTTTACTAGCTGTTAAAACAACTTCTATATCTTTTAGGCTTTCTCCTTCTTTTCTAATATATTCTACTTTATCTTCTCGAATTTGAAAAATATATCCTTCTTTTACCTTAACTTCTATTAGTAATTCTTCTGTCTTTATTTCTACTATGGCTCCTTCAAAATTAGGATCTCCTTCAATTGCCTTTTTTCCTTCTTGTAGTTCTTCCTCTTTTGTCTTTTTTTGCTCTATATTTCCTAATTTTACGCCTTGCCAAATTAAACTTAATTGCTCTTCATATCCTTTTATCAAATTCTCTTCTTTTGCTTGACTTGCTTTTCCCAGAATTCCTCCTTCTCCTGTCAAACTTGCTATACTCACTCCTGCTAAAATGAGTAAGACAATAATCGTAATCACTAATGCAATTAAGGTAATTCCTTTGTTTTTCATTTTTTTCTTCCTTTCTTTTCTATTTTCCTTTGTATGTTAGTTTTTCCTATCTATTTTTTTCTATTCTTTTTCTTGTTCATTATATAAAACCTCATTGTCATTGTCAATGATATTTTATCATTGAAACTCTATTGTGTTTTTTTCATAAAAATTGGAAAATAATTGATAAGTTAACAAAAATAAGAATTTTAGAAAGGAAAATAATCTATGAATATCCAATCATCTGAACTTTTTAATATAATTGGAAAAAATATTAAATATTATAGAAAACGATATGACTTAGAAAAAGGAAAAATGACACAAGAAAGATTAGCAGAATTAGCTGATGTTTCTATTGCTTTGATTGGGAATTTAGAAAGTGAAAAAATTAACCAAGGTCTTAGTGTTTTTACTCTATGGAAAATTAGTAAAGTTTTAGAGATTCCTATTGAAAATTTATTTCAAGGAATCGATGATTCAAGCCAATCTCTACAAGCTTAATTTAATTTTTTTATTAAACTTTTTAGGTAGTTATCTACCTTTTTTTATTGGAAAAATATAACATGTGACATTTTTCTTCTTTTTTTGACAAGTTTTTGTTTTTATGTTACTATTTATATACCTATTTTTGATGTCTAGCTAGTCATGCTAGTGTATGATATTTTTTATCATACCAGTAGGTGCAAATCCTATTACATCAATTCCAGATGTCTTTTTATCTGGAAAAAAATAAAAGGAGGAACGGTAACATGGCAGTATTAAGGCTTTGTGTAAATGGGGTAGTCTCTGACTCATTACAGCAAGGAGAAATGAACGATGCAACCTTCAAAAAATTGGCATTAAAATTGGAAAATGGTTGCAAGATGAATTTCAAAGAATGTAAGACCGACTACGATACCCGTGGTTGTCCTACTCATTTGCATTTCAAAAGCGAATATAATCTTGCAAGTGCAGTATCTCTTTGGGGTTATCTTACCCATGGACATTAACCCGTTTCGTTTCTAAAAAGACGGACTATAACGAAAGTTATAGTCCGTCTTTTTAGATCCATAAAATTTTTACATCAATTTCATAGACAGTAATTTTGAAATACCATTTTCCTCCATGGTTACACCATATACGGTATCGGCTGCCTCCATCGTTCCTTTTCGATGAGTAATCACTAAAAATTGTGTATCTTTTGAGAATTTTTTTAAGTATTCTGCAAAACGATATACATTCACATCATCTAATGCTGCTTCAATTTCATCCAATACGCAGAATGGTGCTGGATTAATTTTTAAGATAGCAAATAATAGAGCAATAGCTGTAAATGCTTTTTCTCCTCCTGATAATAACATCATATTTTGCAATTTCTTTCCTGGTGGTTGAACATGGATATCAATTCCACATTCTAAAATATTTTCTTCATCTTCCAATTTTAAAGAAGCACTTCCTCCTCCAAATAATTCTTTAAATACTTCCTCAAAATTTTTATTGATCATAGCAAACTGTATTTTAAATTGCTCTTTCATGGTAGTTGTCATTTCTGTTATAATTTTTCGTAACTTATTCATTGTATCCTCTAAGTCTACTCTTTGTTCACACATGAAATCATATCTTTCTTTCATTGTTTTGTATTCTTCTATTGAGTCTACATTAACACTTCCCAAATCTCTAATTTCTGTCCTTAAATGATTTACTCTTTTTTGTGTTGTC
This sequence comes from uncultured Clostridia bacterium, assembly GCA_949118805.1. Classification (GTDB taxonomy): domain Bacteria; phylum Bacillota; class Clostridia; order TANB77; family CAG-508; genus CAG-269. Next base: position 15,470 of record CASAUJ010000029.1, read on the forward strand.
ATTACATTTTCTGGTTTTTGATATTCTTCTACTTGATTTGGTGTTAACTCATATTCTTCCCACATTTTATCAATAATCATATGAATGTCTTCTTCTAACTTTGTTTTTTTCACATCAATTTTAACAATTTGGGCTTTCAAATCCTCTATAATTTTGAACTTACTTGTGATTTCTTCTTCTTGTTTTTCTAATTTTTCATTTTTATTTACTCTTTCCTGCTTTAATTCTTCTATTTTTGCTCCACTATTTTGAACTTCTTTTTTAATGGTTTCTATTTTTTCCTTAATTTCCTCAATTGATTGCTCTAATTCAAAATTGTCATGAGTAATTTGTTCTATTTGATCTTTTTTGTTTTCCATACTTCTATTGGCATTTTCTATTTCTGATTGAATTCTCTCTTGTAATTCTTTAATTGATGTTTCACTTTCATCAAAAGAAGAAACAGAAATTTTTAAATTGGTAATGTCAAGATTTAAATCATCCATATATTTTTGATTATCTTTATTCAATTCTGCAAATTCAGTTATCACTTTACTTAATTCTTCAATTTCTTGTGTTAATTGTTGTATTTGTAGATCAATTTCTTCCTTCTTTTTTGTTGCTTCCTGTTTTTGCTGTTCTAAATTTTGTTGCTCCTCTTTTAATTTTGATAGTCTCTCTTCTATTTTAGCAACATTTTCCTCAATTGCTACCACCTTTTGTTTTTCTGTGGCATAGGTAATATCAATTTCTTGCAATTCTTTCTCAAAACTAGCCACTTTTTCTATTGTTTCTTTCGTTGATAATTCATATTCTTGCTTTTCTTTTTCTAATTTCTCAATCTTTGTTTTTAATTCTTGTATTTCTTTTTCTAGTTTTCGAATTTCTTTTTCTCTTCCTAAAATGTTAACAGTTTTCTTGGCAACTGAACCTCCTGTAATACTTCCTGAAGCATTGATAACATCTCCTTCTAAAGTGATAATTCGAAAAGAATAGGCATTTTGTTTTGCTATTTTGATAGCTGTTTCCATTGTGTCTACTACAACTGTTTTTCCTAATAAATTATTTACAATCTGTTCATATTTTTTATCAAATTGAATTAAATCAGAAGCAATTCCTATCAAACCTTCTTCTTTTCCTTTTAGGTTGTCTAATTTCTTTCCTTTTACAGAAGAGATTGGTAGAAATGAAGCTCTTCCTAAATGATTCTTCCTTAAATGCTCTACTAATCTTTTGGCATCCTGTTCTGTTTCTGTTACAATGTTTTGTAAACCTGCTCCTAAGCACATTTCAATTGCAGTTTGGTATTTTTCTGGGACTTCTATAAGATTGGCTAACACACCATGCATGCCTTGTGCCAATTCTTTTCTATTCTCGCAATCCTTTAAAAGCATTTTTACACTTTTTATATAACCTTCTTTTTCTTTTTCTGTCTCAATCAAGAATTTCAACTTTGATTCTTTAATTCTCATTTCACTTTGGTACTGATTTATATTGGTTTGAAATTGACTTATTTTTTGAGTCGCTTCTTCCTTTTGTTGTTTCATTTCTTCCATTTCTTTTATAATTTGATTTCTTTTCTTATCAATTTCATAAAAAACTTTTCCAATTTCTTCTTTTTGAAGTCTAGTACGATCTAATTCTGAAATATCATTCGCTATTTCGTTTTTAATTTGCCCTTGTCTTTTTTGATAATTTTCATAATTAATATCTTGTGTATGACTTTCTCCTTGTAAAGCGTATTTCTGGTCCGTGTTTTCTTCTACTTTTTGCTTTTTCTCTTCTATTTCTAATTCTTTGGTTGACAACTTTTCTGTCAATTTTGCCAATTCTTCTTCTTTTTCTTGAAGTTCTTTTTCAAATTTTTCTTTGTTTTGTTTTAAGTTTATCTTTTTTTCTTCTCTTTGTTTCATTTCTTCTTCTAATTGTTGCTTTTTCTCTTCTGTTTCTTTAATTTCTTTTTCAAAACGCTCTTTGTTTTCTTGATTATTATGAATTCTTGTATTAGCTACATTTATATCTGAATTTAACATTTCTATTTCTTTTTGACTAGCAAATCCTAAATTTGACATTTCTTCTATTTGATTTGTTATTTGTTCTACTTGATTTTTTAATTCTTCTTTTAATTGTTTAATTCTTTCTAATTTTTCACTTTCTTCTTGCCATTGATTGGTATAGATTTCTTCCTCTTTTACAATTGCTTCTAATCCCTCTTTATATTTTTCTATATTATATAAAAATAGCCCTATTTCTATACTTTTTAATTCTTCTTTTAATTGTAAATATTTTTTTGCTTTTTCAGATTGCATTTTCAAAGGTTCTATATTGCTTTCAATTTCTGCTAAAATATCATTGATACGAAGTAAATTTAATTTGGTTCGTTCTAATTTTTTTTCGCTTTCCTCTTTTCTTGCTCTAAATTTTACAATCCCAGCAGCTTCCTCAAAAATATGTCTTCGATCTTCCGATTTATTACTCAATATTTCATCAATTTTTCCTTGTCCAATAATGGAATAGCCATCTTTTCCAATCCCTGTGTCCATAAATAATTCT
>CASAUJ010000030.1 GCA_949118805.1 uncultured Clostridia bacterium
GAGATATTGCAAGAGAAGAAAGACCTCATGGATTAAAAGAAAATTTAAAGGTAGCCAAAAGAGGTGTTTTCTAAAGTTTCCATTAACTGGGAAGTGGGGATTTAAGAAAACACTCACTAAAAGCCTTTAAAATAAGTATCTCTTTAAAATGAGTTTTTACATATTTTAATAAAAAGCGAGGTGAAAGTGATAAAAAATAAAATAATTGAAGTTCAAAATATTAAAGTAAATGTAACTAATATAAATGATAATGATTATATTTGTATTTCTGATTTTGCAAAATTCAAAGAAGGAAAATCAACTTCAGATGATGTAATTAGAAATTGGTTAAGAAATAGAATCACTTTAGAATTTTTAGGGACTTGGGAATCAATATATAATCCTAATTTTAATTCTGTCGAATTCGACGGGTTTAAAAATCAAGCAGGCCTTCATACTTTTACACTTAGTGTTAGTCAGTGGTGTGAAAAAACAAATGCAATTGGTATATATTCTAAACGTGGTAAATATGGTGGAACTTATGCACATAAAGATATTGCATTTGAATTTGCCTCAGCAATTAGTCCTGTTTTTAAATTATATTTAATAAAAGAATTTGAAAGATTAAAGACTCAAGAAAATCAGAATAGAGAATGGGATGTAAAAAGAATTTTAACGAAGAATAATTATTTAATACATACTGATGCAATTAAAAACTACATATTGCCAGATAATGATTATTATATAAATAAAGAATGGTTAAAATATGCTGAAGAGGCAGATATTTTAAATGTTGCCATTTTTAATACAACTGCAAAGAAGTGGAGAGAGCTTAATCCTGATTTAGCAAAAACTTCTAATGTTAGAGATTATGCAACAATTAATGAATTAACTGTATTATCTAATTTAGAGTCACATAATGCACAATTAATTAAAGAAGGAAAAAGTAAAGAAGATAGATATGAAATATTAAGTAGCATTGCTAAATATCAATTGGATATACTTAATAGTTCGGAAAAGATAAAATTATTAGGAGATGTATAAAATGAAGAATTTGCATAATGAAATAGTAGAAAAAACAGCAGAAGTAATAACCGATGATTTAAAAGAAATGACAATGCCAACTGCTAAAAGTATAGGCAAAAATATGGGATTACTAATCGATGGTATTTTTGGCTGGACAGGAACTTGGGGAGAAATTCAAAAAATAAAACAAAATCAATATATAAAAGAATTTAAAGAAGATTTAAAAACAAGATTAGATGATATAGATCCAGAGAAAATCATAAAACCTAAAGCAAATATTATTGGACCAGCATTAGAAACAGCAAAATATTACTAGGAAGAGTCATATTATAAAGAAATGTTCACAAAGTTAATTGCTTCAAATTGTAATAAAGATAAATCTAATGATGTACATCCGGCTTTTATAGAAATAATAAAACAGCTATCACCATTAGATGCTAAAGTTTTAAGTATATTTAGGTATAACAGTACATATCCAACTGCTGAACTTGAAGTAGTAGATAATGATGGCTTATAACACCATATAGATATATTTTATTCGATTTTAAGAATAAGAAAGAAGAATTTGATATTAATGAAGAGTTAAATTTACTTACAACAATAGATAATTTAATTAGGTTAGGGATTATAATAAAGAACAAATCAATTTTAGAATTAAAATATGATTACAATAATTTCAAAAATCATACATTTTATAAATTGTTGATAAAGAAAAAGATACTAATTCTAGAATACAAATATTAAATTCTAGAATAGAACTTACAAACATGGGAAGAAAATTTTTAAATATTTGTATAATGTAAATTGAGAGATATACATAATACAATAAATAAAAAAGGAAGTGAAATTTATGCCAAAAAATAATGAAGAAAAAAGTTTTCCTAAAGTCAGACTTTCTTGGTATCCAGGGCACATGGCAAAAACGAGAAGACAAATAGAAGAAGATCTAAGAATGGTTGATATTATAATCGAATTATTAGATGCACGAATCCCAATAGCTAGCCAAAATCCAGATATAGCAAGAATAATTCAAAGAAAGAAAAAAATTATTGTATTAAACAAATGCGATTTAGCAGATGAAAAACAAAATGAAAAGTGGTTACAATATTTTGAGAAAAAAGGAATACCAACGGTATTAACAGACTCTAATACTGGAAAAGGAATTGAACAATGTATTCGAAAAATAGAAGCGGTAATGAGTGAAGAAATACAACTACAAGCCAATAGAGGAAGAATTGGACGAAAAATAAGAGCCATGATTTTAGGAATTCCAAATGTCGGAAAATCATCTTTTATTAATCGTATTTCTAAAAAAAGTACAGCTGGAGTAGGAAACAAGCCAGGTGTAACCAAACAGAAACAATGGATTCGAATCAATGAAAAAATAGAATTATTAGATACACCAGGTGTGTTGTGGCCAAAATTTGAAAGTGAAGAAGTAGCTTTAAATTTGGCTTTTACAGGAACGATAAAAGAAGAAATATTACCCAAATTAGAAATAGCTTATCATTTAACAAAATTTTTAATAGAAAATTACCAAGAAAAGTTATGGGAAAGATATAAAATATCAGAAAAATTAATAGAAGAAAAAATGTTACAACCACAAGAAGAAAATGAGAATATTTATGAGATTATGTTGGAAATAGGGAAAAAGAGAGGATGTATTATTTCTGGTGGAAAAGTAGATGAAGAAAAAACAGCAAGATTATTATTAGATGAATTTAAAAATGGTATGATAGGAAAAATAACAATAGAGAGTATAAAATAATTTAAGAAAAGGAAAGTAAAAAAGAGATGGACGAATGGATTAAAATAGATAAAACAGAAGAAGAAATTAATTTACTATCTCCACTAACATGGGCATATGTAGGAGATTGTGTTTTTGAATTATATATCAGAACTAATTTAGTGAATCAGACTCATTTAAAACCTCACAAATTACATATAGAAAGCATTAAATATGTAAAAGCACAAGCACAAGCTAATATATTAAAAGAAATAGAAAAGAATTTAACAGAAGAAGAAAAAGAAATTGTAAGACGTGGAAGAAACGCAGAAAGTCATCATTTACCGAAAAATGCAAAGGTACAAGACTATCGATATGCAACCGCTTTTGAAGCATTAATTGGTTATTTATATTTAACTAAAAAAAGAGAGAGATTAAAGGAAATTTTAACTTTAATCATGTAGTGTTTTAAATACAATACTTCTAAATATAAATTTACTAGTTGACGAAATGGTAAAAAAATGATATAACTAATAAGTAATGAATAAGGCCCCTTGGTCAAGCGGTTAAGACGCCACCCTCTCAAGGTGGAATCATGGGTTCGATTCCCGTAGGGGTCACCACATTTTCAATTTTTTAAGTGGTAAGTTAGGTAAACTATAAGATAAATAGGATCGTATTTTTAAGATCAATTCATAAAATAAAAGGGAGTAGCTTTTTATTACTAATCAACAGTCGCGATATGAAAGTATCTGGTTAGTAAGGCTTATTGTCAAGCGAGACTTTTAAAAGGAATCAGAAATATTCCTTTTAAAGGTCTTTTTTGTAAATATGTGATAAATGTTAAAAAATTGTAAAAACTATAAAAAAAGGAGTGGTTTAAGTTGGAAAACAAGAAATGGTATAACCAAGAAATTAAAGAAGTAGAGGTGCAATTACAAACAAATCAAAAAGAGGGATTAACACGGAGAAGAAGTTCAAAAGAGACAAGAAAAATATGGATTAAATCAGCTAAAGGAAGCAAAAAAGAAGACAATTTTTCAAAAATTTATGGAGCAATTTAAGGATTTTTCTATTCTTGTATTAATCATTGCAGCAATTGTATCAGGGGCTGTTGGAATGGCAGAAGGAGAAGGAATAACCGATACCATTATTATACTAATTGTTGTAATTGTAAATGCGATTATTGGAGTAACCCAAGAATCGAAGGCTGAAAAATCATTAGAAGCATTGCAAAAATTAACAGATCATGCCTCTAAAGTAATTCGAAATGGAGAGATTAAGGTTGTTGCAGCCAAAGAACTTGTGCCAGGTGATATCGTCCTATTAGATACAGGAGATTATATTCCAGCAGATTTAAGAATTATCGAAGCCATTAATTTGAAATCACAAGAAGCTTCTTTGACAGGAGAATCTATGCCAGTAGAAAAAAGGATAGAAAAAATCGAGGGGGAAGAAGTCGGAATCGGTGATAGAATCAATATGTTATTTTCTTCTAGTTTAGTGACATATGGTAGAGGAAAAGGAATCGTTGTAGAAACTGGAATGACAACAGAAGTAGGGAAAATTGCAGGAATGATTAATAACACGGAAAAGCAAGAAACACCTCTACAACAAAAGTTAAATAAATTAGGAAAGACTTTAGGAATTGCAGCACTAGCAATTTGTGCTTTTATTTTTGTGGTTGGGTTAATCCAAGGAAAAGAACCAATTCATATGTTTATGACAGCAGTAAGCCTAGCAGTAGCAGCGATTCCAGAGGGATTGGTAGCCGTATCAACAATTGTTTTAGCAATTGGAGTGCAAAAAATGGTTAAGAGAAATGCTATTGTAAAGAGACTTCCAGCAGTTGAAACGTTAGGAAGTAGTACAGTAATTTGTTCTGATAAAACAGGAACTTTAACACAAAATAAAATGACAGTACAAAAAATATTTATCAATCAAAAAACAGAAAACTTAGAAGATGTAAAAGAAGTGAATGAAGAGATCAAGAAACTAGTTTATGCCAATATGCTATGTAATGATACTAAAATATCAAAAGATGGAATCCTAACAGGAGATCCAACAGAAACAGCGTTGGTAGATATGGCGTTTAAATTAGATTTTGATCCAAGTATTTATGATAGAACTCCCCGTCTAGATGAAGTACCATTTGATTCAGATCGAAAATTGATGACAACAGTAAATGAACAAAATGGAAAATTTATGGTTTATACAAAGGGAGGAGTAGATGAATTATTAAAAAGATGTAATGGTTATTTGCAGAATGGTGAAATAAAACATAATTTAAATCAATATGAAAGTACTATTCGAGAACATAATGAAGAAATGGCAAAGGAAGCTTTAAGAGTATTAGCATGTGCTTATAAAGAAATGGATCATAAGCCAACAAGGGAAGAAATGAAAGAGATTGAAAAAGATTTAATATTTATTGGTATGGTGGGAATGATTGATCCACCAAGAGAAGAAGCAAAAATAGCAGTAGAAAAATGTAAAACAGCAGGGATAAAAACTGTTATGATAACAGGTGATCATAAAATAACAGCAATTGCTATTGCAAAAAAATTAGGAATTTTAGAAAAAGAGGAAGAGGCAATTACAGGATTAGACCTTGAAAAGATGTCAGATGAAGATTTAGAAAAAAAAGTAAGACAATATTCTGTTTATGCTAGAGTATCACCAGAACATAAAGTTAGAATTGTAAAAGCTTGGCAAAAAAATGGTGAAATTGTTGCTATGACAGGAGATGGTGTAAATGATAGTCCAGCTCTAAAAAAATCAGATATTGGTTGTGCAATGGGAATTGTGGGAACTGATGTAGCAAAAGAAGCGGCTGATGTTATTTTGACAGATGATAATTTTGCGACAATTGTTTCAGCAGTGGAAGAAGGAAGAAGAATTTATGATAATATTTTAAAAGTAATTCAATTTTTATTATCAAGTAATGTAGGAGAAATTGTGGTATTATTTTTAGCAACACTATGTACACCAATTTTTGCAACATGGTTTGGAATTAGTGATATTTCTCATTTGGAAATTTTATTGCCAATTCATATTTTGTGGATCAATTTGGTAACAGATTCTCTTCCCGCATTAGCCTTAGCATTTGATCCAGCTAATGCAGATATTATGAAAAAGAAACCATCGAAACAAGGAAAGGGGATATTTACAAAAGGAATGACTTGGCGTGTGATTTACCAAGGAATTATGATTGGTCTTTTAACGTTAGTAGCTTTTATGATAGGATTAGCAACTACCAACACACCGATTGATGGGTTGACTTTAGAGGAGTCAAAAATAGAAGTAGGGCAAACGATGGCTTTTGTGACACTTGCTTTATCAGAATTAGTGCATGTATTTAATGTAAGAGATAATAAAAGATCATTATTTAGAACAAAAGTATTTAATAATACAAAATTAATTTTAGCCATTTTAGCTTCTGCAGTACTTATGATTGTAATACTTGCGATACCAGCTTTAAGAAATATATTTAGCATTCCGTTACTGCCAACAGAGAATATCATAGAATTAATTTGTTTGATTTTTGCTCCTGTTGTGATTGTTGAGATATTTAAATTATGTAAAATTAATACAACAAAAGATGAATAGAAATGTTACAGTTTGATGACAAGTGTTGAAAAAATAAAGAAAGTTAGATATACTGAGTAAGAAAAAGAAAGAGGAGTACCAATGAAAAAAGATAACAGAGCAAACCCTTGCTGGAGTGTACATGCGTACACAAGGGGATTAGAGAATAAACAAATAAATCAATTAGATAGAAGAGATAGTAAATAAAACCTTGGAATGGTTTTGTTTACTGTTTTTTGTGTTTCATGTTTTTTATTTTTAGAAATAAGATTTTAAAAAGAAAGGGGAAGGCAAATGTCTAGAAAAAAAGAAAACCAAGGAATTACGTTGATTGCTTTAGTAATTACAATTATCGTATTATTAATTTTGGCAGGAGTAAGTATTGCAAGCTTAGCAGGAGAAGGGGGAATTTTAAATAAGGCAACAAAGGCAGAAACTCAGAATAATCAGGCAACCATCGAAGAAGAAATTAAATTAGCTTACAATGCTGTACAAATGGATAGTATAATGAATGGTTGGGATATCAATAAAAAAGCAGAAGAATTGCAAAAAGAATTAAGGAAACAAGATGAAAAAGCAATTGTAACAGTATTTCAGACGGATTTACTAATTAGTTATAAAGGTTATGAAATAACTATTTATACAGATGGAAAAATAGAAATAGAAGATCCAAATTTAGGAGAGAAACCAACTGGAGAGGTTACTATTTTAACAACAGGAGAAAATGTCGAGATAGTAGAAATTCAAGTAGAAGCAACTACAACAGATGGAGATATCGAAACTATTGAAGCAATGAATGGAGCCATAGAAAAAGAAGGGGCGAATAATACCAATAAGAAAAAGATATTTACAGTTAGCAAAAATGGAATTTACTATTTTAGAATCAAAGGAACCAATGGAAGAACTGCAATAAAAGAATCAGATGAAATAAAAAATATCATAAAAACTAGTGATTTGTTAACAGAAATAGAAAATATTCAAACAGCAGGGGAACAAGTAGTTCAAGTAACAGGAAAAACAAGTAATGGAACTTTTGAAGAAAAACAGTATTCTTTAAATGTAATTATGCATAAAGGTGATTTAATATTAGATGGAGAGAAAGAAGTTGCTGGAGTAACTCCAGTAAATAAAGTGTATGAGTTTGGAAATGAAAACGATGTAGCAACAGGAAATCGGATATGCAAAAAATACAGTGGTATTAAAAGTAGAAGGAAACTTGACAATCAATGAAAATGTAACATTAACATCAGTAAAAAGTAGTAGTGGATATGGTGGACCAAAAGGAATGGTAGTATATTGCACAGGAAGATTAACAAATAATGGAACGATTAGTATGACAAGGAGAGGAGCCAAGGCAGTAGGAGAGAATGTGTTTTTATGGAAAAATGCAAATAATACTTATGAATATGTTCCAGCAACAGGAGGAGCAGGAGGGGCAAGAGGAAATGGATCAGAAGGTGGAAAATTATACCGTGGAAAAGAAGGTGGGAACGGAGTAGGAAGAGCAACAGGAGGCGGATCAGGAGGAGCAAGATTAGGGTCTTACGCTGGTTCTAGTGCTGGTGCAGCAGGAACGTCTTATAGCCGGAGGTGGACGGAGGAGGTTGTTGTTTTTCACACTGTTCAACTTCAAATGCGGAAGCAAATGGAGGAAGAGGAGCAGCATATAGTAGTTCAACAACTTCAGGTGATGCTAATAATTATGCTCCTGGTGCTGGAAATCCATGTGGAGCTGCTCGGAAATACTCATGGAGAACATGAAGCTGATGGGACAGGAGGACTATTAGTTATAAGAGCAAATGAATTTAAAAATTCTCGGAAGCATTAATTCTAAAGGATCAAATGGAGCAGCTAAATATGATTCATCTCAAGGTTATGCTGGAGCAGGAAGTTCAGGAGGGGGAAGCATAAATATATTTTATAATGTATTACTAGATTCTAATTGGACATCAGTAGTAGCAACGGGAGGACAAGCAAATGGAGGAACTAAGGCTGGAAATGGGACAATTACAGCTGGTTCCATTGCAACAGGGACTTTTGTAAAAGAATAGAAAGTAACAAAACTAAATTAAGGAGATAGTTGATAAAATCTAAGATAATCAACTATCTTTTTTATAAAATTTTGGAATATAAAATTATGTTTTTTTATACCCTAATTTTTAAGAAAAACATACATTACAAAATATGAAAACTTATTGACGCATATTTTGTTTAATCATATAAAAAGGGAAAAATAGAAAATGGACAATTTAGGATAGAATAAATTAGTTAATATGATTTGTATTTAGAGTAACCATAAAAATAGCAACACCTTGTTGCTATTTTTTTTAGAATGTGGTAATATAATGCTAACAAATGGAAATGATAAGAGAAAAGAAAAGTAAAAACGGGGATGATGTGAAAAAAGAAACGTCCCCATTGCACATAAGGAGGAAGAAAAGTGAACAATAAGTTTTATGTGACAACACCAATTTATTATCCAAGTGGAAGGTTTCATATTGGCACTGCTTATACAACTGTTTTAGCAGATAGTATGAAACAGTACCATATATTAAAAGGGGAAGATGCCTATTTATTAACAGGTACAGATGAGCATGGACAGAAGATAGAGAAAAAAGCAAAGGAAGAAGGAAAGACACCAAAGGAATATGTGGATGAAATGGCAAAAATAGCAAAAGAATTGTGGGCGAAAATGGAAATAGATTATGATGATTATATTCAAACAACAGAGGAAAGACATGAAAAGGTGGTACAAAAAATATTTAATCAATTTATGGAACAAGGAGATATTTACAAGGGGGAATATGAAGGATGGTATTGTATTCCTTGTGAGACTTTTTTTACAGAAACACAATTAGTAGAGGGGAAATGCCCAGATTGTGGAAGAGAAGTAGAGTTGATGAAGGAAGAATCTTATTTCTTTCATATGAAAAAATATGCGGATCGATTATTAAAGTATTATGAAGAACATCCAGATTTTATCAAACCAGAAAATAGAAAAAATGAAATGATTAATAATTTTATCAAACCAGGTTTAGAGGATTTATGTGTTAGTAGAACTTCTTTTGATTGGGGAATTCAAGTAGAAAAAGATCCAAAACATGTTATTTATGTATGGTTAGATGCATTAACTAATTATATTACAGCATTGGGGTATTTATCAGAAGATGATAGCCTATTTCAAAAATATTGGCCAGCAGATTTACAGATTGTAGGAAAAGATATTGCTAGATTTCATTTGATTTATTGGCCTATTTTCCTAATGGCATTGGACTTACCATTACCAAAAACAATATTTGTTCATAATTGGATTATGATGAAAGAGGGAAAAATGTCAAAGTCAAAAGGAAATGTTATTTATCCAGAAACGTTAATCGAGCGATATGGACTAGATAGTGTTCGATATTTCTTATTAAGAGAGATGCCAGTGTCACAAGATGGAATCTTTTCACCAGAAGCTTTTATTGAAAGATATAATTTTGATTTATGTAATGATTTAAGCAATCTTTTGAATCGTACGATATCCATGGTAAATAAGTACTTTGAAGGAAAGGTTCCTCCCTATCAAGGAACTCCAAATGAAGTAGATAAAGAACTAGAAGAATATGCATTAGCACAAATTGAAAAGTTTGAGGAAAAATGGAATCGATATGAAATTGCGAATAGTATTCAAGAAATATGGAATTTAATTGCTCGTACCAATAAATATATAGATGAAACTATGCCGTGGAATTTAGCCAAGGAAGAACAAACAGAGAAATTAGCATCTTGTATGTATCATTTAGTTGAAAATCTAAGAAAAATAGCAATTTTGATCAAACCAATTATGAAACAAACAGCAGATAATATCTTTCGACAAATTGGAATAGAAGAAAATGAAATGAAAAACTGGAAAGACTTAAAAACTTATGATAAAATAGAAAACAGTAGGGTAATTGAAAAAGGAGAACCTATATTTATGAGGTTAAAAGCAGAAGAAGAAATCGAATTTTTAAAAAACATTATGAAAGTTTAAAAGAAGAAAGGAAGGAAAGAAGAGATGGAAGAAACAAAAGAAAATCAAAAAAACAAAAAGGGAAAACATAAGGCAAAAGCTACAATTGGAGATATCATATTTAGATGTTTAATTATATCTGCTATCTTTTTTATAGCTCTTATTGTATATATCGGGTATATAAAAGGAATGTTAAATGGATAGCATTTATAAAAATGAAAAAAAGAGCCTTAAGGCTCTTTTATTAAGTTAATATTTTTTTTAAATACCCCTACAAAAAAATAGAAAAATAGTATATAATAGAAAAAAACAAAATAAAAGGACGTAAAAAAATGATAAAAGACAAAATTTATAAAATAGCAATTAATGAAGAACATATCAATTTAAAAAAAATAGCAATGATAATAGGAATTGTCATAATAGTAATGGGATTCATCGCGATTACAGTAAATTGTATTCAACTAATTCAACAAGAAAAAGTATATCGACAATATGAAGCGCAATTAATTACTTTAGCAAAAGAAGAAGAGGAAAAACAAGCAGAAAGAGAAAGAAAAAGGCAGGAAAGAATACCAAAATTAACAGAAGAAGGAAGAAAAAATATTGAAAATATATATCACTCTGAAACAAAAAGAGTTTTTTTGACTTTTGATGATGGCCCATCTACTGTGACACCAAAAATTTTAGATATTTTGAGCCAAGAAGATATAAAAGCTACTTTCTTTGTATTAGGATCTAGAGTAGAAACTTCACCAGAAACGGTAAAAAGAATTTATGAAGAAGGACATTATTTAGCAAACCATGGTTACTCTCACATTTATTCTAAAATTTATGAATCGCCACAAATGGTATTAGAGGAATTTAACCGATGCAATGAAGCCGTAAGAACAGCTATTGGTGTGCCAGAATACCATTCTCATTTATTTCGATTTCCTGGAGGATTGCCAGGGGGGAAATATGCAGAAATAAAATTACAAGCAAAAGAACTGTTAGCACAAAATGATATTTTACATATTGATTGGAATGCTTTAACAGGAGATGCAGAAACAACCAAACCAACCATAGAATTTGAAATGCAAAGGATAAAAGATACGGTGTCCAATAAAAGTAGTGTAGTTATTTTGATGCATGATGCACAAGCAAAAGCAGTAACAGCAGAAGCATTACCACAGATCATTTCTTGGTTAAGAGAAAATGGATATGAATTTAAAAATTTTTATGATATTATAAAATAGAAGGAGAGAGAACTTTGCCTAAGAAAATAGAGAATAACACCAGTATAGAAGAAAAATTAGAATATTTAGGATTGAATTTAACAAAGATACCAGCTAGTCTAAAAAAAGTAGAACCATTAAATTTTAGAGTTCCTAAGTTTTATGAAGAAAAGCAATATAGACAATATCGTTATATTCCAATCAAAGAGATACAAATTTTATTATCTCCTACTAGTCGTTTAGATGAAATACAAGAAAAATATGGGAAAGCAAGCCCATTGGCTGATTACTTAGATAGTAAAAATGAGGAAAATATTTTAAAATATACAACTTTTTTAAATATGTTGAAAAAAGTGAAAATAGAAGAAATCGAGGAAATAGAACAAGAACAGATAAATTTAAACAAGAAAATACCTTTTCGAGTAAAGTTTAAAGGGAATTATTTATGGCAAATTTATTATTCTGAAAATACCAATCGATATTTTATGATTGTGCCAACAGAAGAAGCTAATTATGCAACTTTTTTCTTTTTATTAAAAAAACAATTAGAGAAAAAAAGAACTTCTAAAATTTTTGTACCGATAAAAAATGTTACTTATAGCCAAGAATATTTAAAAAAATCACAATTTGAAGATATTGAAAATTTCTTATGGTTATTTACAAAAGATTGGCCTTTGGTTTATGAGGTATATGATAAAAATGAAGAATTAACCATCCAAATTACAGGAGAAACAGAGGTATATGAAAAAATAAAAAGCCCTTATCGAATTAAATTACAGAATAAAGAGGAAGCTACTCGATTTTATAAATTAATTAAAGCAATGTTTATTTTACAAACAGAATTACCACATTATTTTATCTTTCAAACGAATATTGGTAAAATGGGAGAGATTGAATTTTATAGTGAAGAACAAAAAATAGAATATGATATGCTTCCAGAATGGATTAACCAAGAATGTAAAATGGGAAAAATGCGAATGCAAGAAGTGAAGGACATGATACGTCATAATAAAAGAAAATTAGAGGTGATAAAAGAGGAAATAGCAATACAAGAAATTGAGTATCTTGCAAAGGAGAAACAAATTTCTACTTTTCTAGCATGTAAGAAATCTTTTTTTGGTAAATTTAAATATTATTTTAAATATAACAAAAAGAAAAATAAGGAAGAAGTACAACCAATTTCTATCAATGAAAAAAGAGAAGACAAGCAATTGTTAAAAAATGAAATGATAAAAAAGAAAAAGAAAGAAAGAGTAGAGAAAGAAAACTATACAATAGAGGAATTAATTGACGTTTATAAAGAAGTTGAGAAGTTAGAATATATCTTAAAGAATGTTGTAATGGATCTGAATAGTTTAAAATTAAAAAGGAAAAACATGGCGAAAAAAATTGAAAATGCGACTTTATTTATAGAAGAAATTGATCGCCATAAAAAAAGTATTTTTGAATTCTGGAAATATAGCAATAAAGATGCTATGGCAACTTTACCAGAAGGCGAAGAGGAAAAAATTGATCGAAATAAAAAAATAACAAAAGTTTTTGATTATGAGGAAGATCTTGAAGAATTTGGGAAAACAATGGATAAAATACAAAGAAGAATTTTATCAAAGCAAGAGACAGATAGTATCTACATTGCTTCTACAAATTTGATAGAAATATTAAATCGAGTCAAAAATAATGAAGTTTTACCAAAAGACATAACAGCTAGTTTAAGAGAATTGAAAAAGGAAGTGATGGAAGAAAAATCATTGACAGAGATGGATGAGTTTGACATATTCGGGGCAATGGCACAAGATAAGTCCAAAGTTTCTAAAATTAAAAATAAAAGGCATAGAGAATTGGCAAAAGATAAATTTGCAATTTTGGATGTTACAAAAGCAACTAAACCAATTGGCTACAAAATGACATTGGAACAAGTAATAGAAAATATAAAGATAGCCTTAAAAAAAGTAGTAAGCTCAGAAGATATAACTGTGTATAAAGCAATACAAGATGAATTTTTGGATGAAAAACAAATTAATATTTTTGATATGAATCCAAAAGCTGAAATGAAAGAGGCTATTCAAGAAATGAAAGCAAAGATTAATTTTTATAAAATTAATTTGAAAAGAGGAGTTCATGCTATTAGTTATACCAATAGTATATTTTATGATAACCAAAATAAAACTTTACCAGTTGGACAAGACTTGTCTACTAAAATTTTAGTAGATATTGCAAAATTAGACATGGAATTAAAGAAAAAGACTTCATTTAAGGTAGTGGATTTAGAAAAAGATAATGATTTTTCCACAGTTACCATAAAAAATATCCGTGTTTTTGAATATGATATAAATGAAAAAAGAACTTAGACAGATCCTTTTGCATATCATAAATTAAAAATGATAGCAAAGGGGTTTTTTTATGAAAAAAAGAATAATAATTATTTTTACGATTTTAACTTTTTTATTTTTTGCTAATATCAACATGACATATGCTTTAACACCAAGTTCTGATCCAAGGTATCAGGGAATTGATGTGAGTAATTGGCAGGGATACATAGATTATCGACAGGTACGTGAAAGTGGAATTGAAGTAGTATACATTAAGGCGAGCCAAGGAAGAAATATAAAAGATGCCTATTTTGATATCAATTATGAAAATGCAAAAGCAAATGGTTTAAAAGTAGGATTTTATCATTTTTTAACAGCAACTAATACACGGAGAAGCGGAACAAGAAGCTAGATTTTTTGCTTCTGTTATAGCGGGAAAGCAACCAGATTGTAAACTGGTAATGGATTATGAGGTATTTGGAGGAGTTAGCATAGAAGAAAGCAATTCAATTGCACAAGTATTTCTAGAAAGTGTAAAGAGATTAACGAATAAGGAAGTAATTGTGTATAGTGATTTATCAAATGCAAGAGACCGATTTGGAAGGGGAATTGCAGACAATTATGAATTGTGGATTGCGTATTATGGAGATTACAACAATTTGAGGTATATGGAAACAAGTTGGGATCGATGGATTGGTGTTCAATATACAGATCGAGGGGTGGTTCCAGGAATACGAGGAAAAGTAGATAGAGATTTATATACAGAATCTATTTTTCTATCAGATGCAAGTGAAATTCCTCATACAGAAAATCCAAATGATACTAACAATACAGAAACTATTTTTTATACCATACAAAGTGGAGATACTTTATCAGAAATAGCAAGTCGATATGGAACAACAGTACAAGAATTAATAGAAATGAATTCTATTTCAAATCCAAATTTGATTTATCCAGGTGAAACGATTCGAATTTCTACTAATTCGACCATAAGTGGTTCAGAAACAAGAGGAACTGGAAGTATTGTTTATACCGTAAAAAGAGGAAATACATTATCACAAATTGCGAAAGCTTATGGAGTAAGTGTGGAGCATATTGTAGAAATCAATCAAATTCAAGATCCAAATTTAATTTATCCTGGCGAGAAATTGAGAATAACAGAAAGTACAAACCAAAATTTTAATCCAGTAGCACAAAGTAATTATTATACCGTTCAAACAGGAGATACTTTATCTGGAATTGCTAGACGCTATGGAGTAAGTGTTCAATATTTAGTTCGTTTAAATGGAATTCATAATCCAAATCTTATTTATCCAGGAGAAATGTTAAAACTATCTTAAAATATTCTTGCCAAAAAGAGAACAATGCAGTATAATGATGACATAATGAAAAGAGAGGATGTAAAATTATGGCATATTTAGAAGAAGTGAAAAAGCAAGTAAAAGAACAATTAGCAAGGGGAGAAAAAGTAAAAGTTATTAGTGAACAAACAGGAATTAGTATAGCAACACTTTATAAGTGGAAAAGAGAAGAGGGAGGACAGGAGAAGCAACAACAAGAAAAAGAAGTGGAAAAAAAGCTTATAATTCAAGAAACAGTACAAAAAGAGGAAGAAAAATTAGCAGTTAGTTTCAGAGAAAGAGTAAAAGTAAATTCAATAAATGTAGAAACAAAAGGAAAAGAAACAAAAGGGAAATTCTACGAAATAATGGAATTTTTAAAGGAAGGAAGAAAAAATATTTATGTACGCATGCAATCTCAGAATAGTAGGATACAAGGAATAGCAATTTCACAATGGGATAAATTAGAGTCACTAATAGAAAGCGTAAATGTCAATCGAAACAATACAGAATACCTTAATATTTTATATGATAAAATATCAAAATTGAAACAATTAAGAAAGGAAATGGATCGATAATAAAATTTTGATGAAAAATATAGACAATACGAAAAATATGTGCTAAGATATAACAGTACATATTTTTTATATATGCCGATGTGGCGGAATTGGTAGACGCACTGGATTCAAAATCCAGCGGGAAACCATGTGGGTTCGAGTCCCACCATCGGTACCAGTATGGATGTTTTTATGGGATTTAGCGTTCCATAAGAACATTTTTTTATTCTTGTTTATTTTAAATATTTTATATCAGTATTATTTAGGATTTGAATCTGTGATATAGCTATTTTATTTAACCTTTCAAGTCTTTCAGCTTGTTTTAATCCTTCATTTATAAAAACAGAATTTAAATTTTCCAAATTTGCTAAACATATTAATTCATTTATTGTTGCATAATCTCTTATATTTTCATCTAAATTAGAATTTTTCGTACGCCACTCTTTTGCAGTCATACCCAATAATGCCATATTTAAAACATCAGCTTCTTCTGCATAGACAGTCTTTTTTATGTTATTATGAATATGTCAAGGAAACTTGTGTCAAAACATATAGGGGAGAACGCTTTAGTTAAGTACACTAAATAATTCTCCCCATAAAATAGCTTGATTAAGCAGTTATTCTTTGATTTAACATTTTTTCAATTACCGTTGTCATATCTTCTAAACTAACTGGAAAAGAAATGATACCAACACCTCTATAATATATATCTATTTCTTGAACTTTTTTACCATTTACTTTTTCTGTTTGATGAACTAATATTTTTTCTATAAGTTCATTTAAGATTTCTGGCGTTAGTTCCGTTATTTCAGTATACTTCTTAACATTAGATATAAATTGTGTTAAGTCAGTTGTTTTCTTTTCAGTATTGTTGATTTCTTTTGATAATTGTTCTATCTTTAATTTTAATTCTTTTTGTTCCTTATCATAGTTAAATGATAAGTTTCTAAATCTTTCATCTGTTATCTTTCCAGATATATTATCTTCGTAAATGTGCATAAATAAGTTATCAATTTCAACTATTCGTTTTTTTGCTTGTTCAAGTTCTTTCTTGTTTTTAGATATTTGCTTTAGCTCGTCTTGTGAAGATTTTGCTAATTGTTCTTTTATAAATAAGTTTTCAAAATTTTTCATATAAGCAACTACTTTTTGTATATTTTCTAAAACAAGAACTTGCAATACTTCGTCTGTAATCCAGTGTGAAGTACATAAAGAAATATTTTTCTTATAACTTGAACATCTATAATGGTCTTTTGCGTTTAGGTCAGTAACAGGTGATTGAAAATACATTTTCTTGCCACAATCATTACAGAATAGCAATCCTGAAAAAATACTTTTCTTGCCTGACCTTGTAGGCTTTTTTCTGTTGTTTCTTAATTGCTGTGCAATATTCCAAGTATATTCATCAATAATTGGTTCATGGGTATTTTTAAATATTTGCCAATCTTCTTTTGGAATAGCAACTTTAGTTTTATCTTTATAAGAACGAATGGTATATTTAAAATTAACTGTATCTCCAATATATTCTTGTCTATCTAAAATACTTGCTACTGTTGTAGCATTCCACTGATATTTTAATGTTTGTAGTTTAGTAGGGAATGTTCTTCCTATACTTACAAAATATTCAGCTGGTGTCATAATATTTCGCTTAGTAAGTATTCTTGCAATTTCAAAAGTTCCATGTCCTTGAATAAATAAGTTATATATTTCTTTTACAACTT
>CASAUJ010000031.1 GCA_949118805.1 uncultured Clostridia bacterium
CTCTTTCAATATTTTATTTTCAATTTACTTGTGACATATCTATTTTAAACCTATATTGATCTTTTTTACAGTGTTTTTAATTTTCTTTTCTATGGCTAAAGAGTGCCTGTCCCAGATTATCCAAAAATGGATAATCTGGGACAGGCACTCTTTAACCTTTATCCTATAAAATCAACATAAAACTATTTCTTTTTTCATAAATATATGATATAATAGGTTCAGTTCATAATAAGGAGGAATTTTAAGATGTGGCAAATATGGTTAATTATTGCAGGAATATGTCTGATTATAGAAATTATGACGGTAGGATTTTTAATTTTTTGGTTTGCCATTGGTGCTTTATTGGCAATGGTAACAAGTTTCTTTTTAAATGATATTATCATACAAACTTCCGTATTTGTTGTGTCTTCTACTATTTTAATTTTTGCTACCAAACCCTTTGTTCAAAAGTTTGTAAATCAAAAAGATGGTATTAAAACCAATGTCTATTCTATTATTGGAAAGACAGGAATTGTGACAAAGGAGATTTCTACCCATCCTTCTTCATTAGGACAAATAAAAGTAAATGGAGAAACTTGGAGTGCTACTACATTAGACAACTCTTCTATTCCAGAAGGTACTGAAATTGAAATTAAAGAAATTAAAGGGGTAAAGGCCATTGTGTCTCCTTTAAAAAATCAAGTTAACTGCTGAGCTTCGCTCATGACAGATATAAATCCAATTTAATAAGGAGGAAAAAATTATGTGGTTTTTATTAGTTTTACTTGTTATTATTCTAATAATAGCAGCAATGTCTATTAAAATCGTAAAACAATCTGAGGTGTATATCATTGAAAGATTAGGTAAGTTCTATAAAGTAGCTGATGCTGGACTTACTATTATCATTCCATTTTTCGATCATGTAAGAAGTGTTGTTAGTTTGAAACAACAAACTATGGATGTTCCACCTCAAGGCGTTATTACTAAAGATAATGTTACCATTACAATTGATACCGTTGTATTCTATCAAATAACAGATCCTGCAAAAGCAGTTTATGAAATTCAAAGTTTGAAAAAAGGAATTGAATACTTAGCCATTACTACCATCCGTGATATCATTGGTAAAATGGATTTGGATGAAACCTTTAGTTCAAGAGATGGTATTAATAATCAATTAAGAATTGTTTTAGATGAAGCAACTGATCGTTGGGGATGTAAAATTGATCGTGTAGAAATCAAAGATATCAATCCACCAGCTGATATTAGAGATGCTATGGAAAAAGAAATGAATGCAGAAAGAAATAAAAGAGCTATCATTTTGGAATCTGAAGCCCAAAGACAATCTGCGATTACCATCGCAGAAGGTAAAAAACAAGCAGCTATTTTAGAAGCAGAAGCTGACAAAGAAGCTAGAATTCGAAGAGCAGCTGGTGAAGCACAAGCGATTAAAGAAGTAGCTGATGCAAAAGCAAAAGAAATCCAAATGATTTATGATGCTATGAAAAAAGCGGATCCTAATGATAAATTAGTTCAACTAAAATCTTTAGAAGCTTTACAAGAAGTTGCCAAAGGAGATGCCAATAAAATATTTATCCCTTTTGATGCTACAAGTGCCTTAGGTTCTTTGGGAGCTGTCAAAGAAATTATGACAGATAAAAAATAATAAAAAATTAAGAGAAGATTTGGAAAGTTTACCTCCAAATCTTTTTTGCTTCCTATATTTTAATTAAAACAATACTAATGATAATTAAAATAGCAGCTATTATTTTTTTCATCATATTGTCTTTCTCCTTCAAAAATATATACCCAACCATTACATTTAAGATTACAATTAAAGCACATAATGGTGCAACAATGGTTACCTTTTGTAATTGATATGCTCGTAGTTGGCTTACAATTGACGTTCCCCAAGTAAATGCTGTGATTATAATCGCTTTTTTATTTCCTTTTATCATTTCATTTTTTATTTCAGATGGTTTGATCCTTTCCCATATCATAATTAATACAGCTGGTACCATCAAAGTAATTGCTACATAAAATGGTAAATTAAAATTCTCGGTATTATTTACGTCTAAAAACAAAGCAACTGTGTAAGCCAGATTAGCTAAAATTCCTAATGCAATATATCGATCAAGTTGAAATTTACCCTTTTTGTAAAAAATCAAAATATTACTAAATATAATTAACATCGCACCAATAAATTTTGTTATTACAAAAGACTCTTTAAAGAAGATCAGTCCTGCAAAAATCATAAAGGTTGTGGATAATTGTCTTATCATACTGACTGTGGAAGCTTCTACTCCACTTCTTACCGTTGTATTTACTCGATCTGAAATCGCATAAAACAAAATAGAAACACTGAGCATTAAATAAATACGTATATCAGTTGGAAATTTAAATTCAAAAAATGGACATAAGAATAAAACAACACAACCTGCCATTAGTTGTAACAAAATGGTTAATGCTCCTGTTTTTTGCATCTTCTTTGTTGTTATCTTATAAAATTGTGTAAATAATGTTCCTAATATTAAATACATTACTACATAAAATAACCAATTCATTCCTAACCTCATTTTCTCCTATTCTTTTTTGGTTATTTTACCATTCCTTTCTTTTTTATGCAACTCTTTTTATTCTTCATCTTACATAATGTTATCCTTTCTCCAAAAAAATAAGTCTAAGATTTCTTTTTCAGAAAGCTTAAACTTATAATAACCATTCTTTTATTTCATAGCTTCTTCTACTGCCACTGCCACTGCTACTGAGGCTCCAACCATTGGATTATTTCCCATTCCAATTAGTCCCATCATTTCTACATGTGCTGGTACAGAAGATGATCCTGCAAATTGTGCATCTGAATGCATTCTTCCCATAGTATCTGTCATACCATAAGAAGCTGGACCTGCTGCCATATTATCTGGATGAAGCGTTCTTCCTGTTCCTCCCCCTGATGCCACAGAAAAATATTTTTTGTTAGCTTCGATTCTTTCCTTTTTATAAGTACCTGCTACTGGATGTTGGAATCTTGTTGGATTCGTTGAATTTCCTGTAATAGATACATCAACATCCTCCATCCACATAATAGCAACCCCTTCTCTTACATCATTTGCTCCATAACATTTTACTTTGCTTCTTTCTCCTTCTGAGTAAGGTATTTCTTCTACCACTTTTACTTTTCCTGTGAAATAATCAAAATCTGTTTTTACATAAGTAAATCCATTAATTCTTGAAATAACTTGTGCGGCATCTTTTCCTAATCCATTTAAAATAACCCTTAGTGGTTCTTTTCTAACTTTATTGGCTGACTTTGCAATTCCAATTGCACCTTCTGCTGCTGCAAAGGATTCATGTCCTGCCAAAAAAGCAAAACACTTGGTATCTTCTGATAATAACATGGATGCTAAATTCCCATGTCCTAATCCAACTTTTCTATCATCTGCCACAGAACCTGGAATACAAAATGCTTGTAACCCTTCTCCAATCGCTTTTGCTGCATCTGCTGCTTTTATGCATCCTTTTTTGATCGCAATTGCTGCTCCTAAAGTATACGCCCAAGCCGCATTTTCAAAACAAATTGGCTGTACTCCTTTTACAATTTCATAAGGATTAAATCCCTTTTCTTTGCATATTTCTAATGCTTCTTCAAAATCTTTAATCTGATATTTATCCATTACTGGTTTAATTTGATCAATTCTTCTTTCATAACTTTCAAATGTTACTGCCATTTTTATTCCTCCTTATTTTTTAATATTTAACGTTCTATTGTTTTCTTGGATCTATTTTTTTAATTGCTTCTTCAAATCTTCCATAAGTTCCAGAAGCTTTCTCAATCGCCTCAGCTGGTTCTATTCCTGCTTTTATATGATCCATCATCTTTCCTAGATGAACATATTTATAACCAATTATTTGATCTTCTTTATCTAAACCAATTTCTACTATGTATCCTTCTGCCAAATTTAAATATCTAGGTCCTTTTAAAGAACTTGAATAAATTGTTCCTACTTGACTTGTATGTCCCTTTCCTAAATCTTCTAATCCTGCTCCTACTGGAAGTCCTCCTTCTGAAAAAGCAGTTTGTGTCCTACCATATACAATTTGTAAGAATAATTCTCTCATTGCAGTATTAATCGCATCACAAACTAAATCTGTATTTAATGCTTCTAATATTGTTTTCCCTATTAAAATTTCTCCTGCCATGGCAGCTGAATGTGTCATTCCTGAACATCCAATTGTTTCTACTAATGCTTCTTGAATAATTCCCTCTTTTACATTTAAAGTTAATTTACAAGCACCTTGTTGTGGTGCACACCATCCGAATTCCATGTGTTAAACCTGATATATCTTTAATTTCTTTTGCTTTTACCCATTTTCCTTCTTCTGGTATTGGTGCTGGTCCATGATTTACTCCTTTTGCCACACAACTCATTTCTTCTAATTCTTTTGAATACATCATTTTCATTACTCCTTTCATTTTTCCATCTATTCCTAATTTTATATCTGTTCTCCTAATAGAGAGAAACATAATTGATATAAAAACTAATAACATTTTTATGATTTCATTTTTTCTATTTCTTCTTTCGACAATAATAATTGATTTTTTCTTTTTGCTTCCATCGTTATTTGCGTTGGTTTTTCTATTTCCAGTTCATTTTCATTGCGATAAGCAATTACATTTTCTACCTCTTTGATATAAACTCCCATATTATAGTGTTCTTTTCTTGATAAGGTTCTTGCCCCTAATTGATATCGCTTTAGTACGTCTCTATCTTCTTTGCTTAATTGTTCTTCTGTGACTCCCAAAACTTTAAAACGCCATATCACATGTCTTTCATAACTGGAAAAATCGGTATCATTTAAATCGGTATAATCATATTCAACTTTAAATTTTAAATCTTTTATGATTATGGTTATATTAGACCATATTTCATTTCTTTCTGATTTTCGAAATTCCTGTCGTAATTCTTTTATTTTAGCATATAATGACTGTACTATTTTTAAATATTGTCTTTCCTCTAAATTAAATTTTATTGGAATTTCATAAACATTAACTGCCTTCTTTTTAAAAATACCTTTTGGAACATAGTAAAAAAACAATTCCCCTGTTTTTCCTTCCTTATCTGGTTGATCTAGGACAGAACTATATAAATACAATTGATCCCATTTTTCAGGTATCATATAAAACAATTTCTTTTGGATCTCTTCATATATCTCTTTCACTTTTTTGGTATGGTTTAACATCTTTTTTATTCCTTATCTAATAAACTTTCGCCTGTCATTTCTTCTGGTTTTTCAAGTTTCATTAAATCAAGCATAGTTGGTGCTAAATCTGCTAATTTTCCTCCTGCTTTTAATTTTAAGCTAGGATCCTTTGTCACTAAGATGAATGGTACTGGATTAGTAGTATGTGCTGTATGTGGTTCTCCTGTACTATAATCGATCATTTGCTCTGCATTTCCATGATCTGCTGTAATTAATAAATTCCCCTGTTTTTCTTCTACCAATTCTACTACTTTCCCCACACATTCATCCACTGCTTCCACTGCTTTTATAGCTGCTTCTAAACTTCCTGTATGTCCTACCATATCAGTATTGGCATAATTTAATATAATACAATCATATTGATCTTTTTTAATTGCTTCCATTACTTTTTCTGTTACCTCATAAGCACTCATTTCTGGTTTCTGATCATAAGTCTCTACTTTAGGCGAAGGAACTAAAATTCTATCTTCTCCCTCATATTGTTTTTCCTCTCCACCATTAAAGAAAAAAGTTACATGAGCATATTTTTCTGTTTCTGCAATACGTAATTGGGTATAATTTTTTTTGCTAATATATTCACCAAAAGTATTATATAATCCTTCTTTTTGGAAAGCAACATGCACATTTGGCATAGTTTCATCATAATTTGTAAAACAAACAAAATATAAATCTAAATTCTGTTCTGTCTCAAATCCATCAAAATTAGGATCTACTAATGCTCTTGTTATTTCTCTTGCTCGATCTGGTCTGAAATTGAAAAAGATAACAGAATCTTGTTTTCCAATCGTTGCAATTGGTTCTTTCCCATTACAGATTAAAGTTGGTACTACAAATTCATCAAATACTTCCTTTTGATAAGAATCTTCAATGGCTTTTATGCTACTTCCTACCTTATTTCCTTCTCCTTTTACTAACGCATCATAACATTTTTTTACTCTTTCCCATCTTTTATCTCGATCCATACTGTAAAATCTTCCTGTGATACTTGCAATTTTACCAATTTGCTTTTCTTCCATCTTTTCTTGTAATTTTAAAATATATCCCTCTGCTGATGCAGGCGGAGTATCTCTTCCATCTAAAAAGCAATGCACATATACATCCTCAAAGTCTCTTCTTTTTGCCATCTCTAATAAGGCATACAAATGGCGATCATGACTGTGGACACCTCCATCTGATACCAGTCCTAAAATATGCAATTTAGAATGATTTTTTTTACAATTGTCTATGGCTGCAATAAATTCTGGATTGGTAAAAAAATCTCCCTCTTCAATTGATTTTGTAATTCTTGTTAATTCCTGATAAACAATTCTTCCTGCCCCAATATTGGTATGTCCTACTTCTGAATTTCCCATTTGTCCTTCTGGTAATCCTACTGCTAAGCCACTTGTATTAATTTCTGTATGCATATATTTTTTCATTAGTTTATCTAAGTTAGGTGTTTTTGCTAGTTTAATTGCATTTCCATTCTGATTTGAATTGTCTCCAAAACCATCTAATATCATTAGCATTGTTAGTTTATCTTTCATTCTTACCACCTTTTCTTTTTAGAAAGGATTAAGCATTTCTCTTATCCTTCTTTATTATATTGTATTATTTTAGCAAATTCGTCTGCTTTTAAGCTTGCTCCCCCTACTAGTCCTCCATCAATATCAGACATTTCAAATAATTCTTTGGCATTGGTACTCTTTATACTTCCACCATACTGTATTATAACTCTATCTGCTACTGTTTGTCCATAATTTTGAGCAATTTTATTTCGGATCGCTTGGATGCTATTATTAGCCTCTTCTTTGGTTGCTGTTTTTCCTGTCCCAATAGCCCAAATTGGCTCATAAGCAATGATGGTTTTTTCTACTTGCTCCTTACTCAATCCCTCTAATGCTCGTTCTGTTTGTTTGGTAATCACTTCTTCTGTCGTTCCTGCTTCTCTTTCTTCTAATGTCTCTCCTACACATAAAATTGGTTTTAACTCATATTGAAAAGCTGCCTTTACTTTTTTATTTATGATTTCATCTGTTTCCTGAAAATATTGTCTTCTCTCAGAATGTCCAAGAATTACATATTCTACTTGAATCGATTTTAACATTTTTCCAGAAATTTCTCCTGTATAGGCTCCTTCTTCTTCAAAATGCATGTTTTGTGCTCCAATTTTTATATTGGTATTTTGTGCTGTTAATAAAGCATAAAATAAATCTGTATAAGGAACACATAAAATCACCTCATTTTGTGTATCTTTCACCAATGGTGTTAATTCTTCTATAAAGTGAATGGTTTCATTGGGAAGCATATTCATTTTCCAATTTCCTGCAATTACTTTTTTTCTCATATCTTTTCTCCTTCTTATTTTTCTAATAAACATTCAATTCCTGGTAATTTTTTTCCTTCTAAAAATTCTAGTGATGCTCCTCCACCTGTTGAAATATGCGTCATTTTTTCTTCTACTCCTGCTTTTTTTAAAGCGGCAGATGAATCTCCTCCTCCAACAATTGTAATACATTCAATTTCTGCTAATGCTCTTGCTATTTCATTGGTCCCTTTTGCAAATTGGTCTACTTCAAACAATCCTAGTGGTCCATTCCATACAACTGTTTTTGCTTTTTTTAATTCTTCTTTATATTGTTTTATGGTTTCTTCTCCTATATCAAATCCTTCCCAATCTTTTGGAATTTCTGTACATTTTACGGTTTTGCTTTCTGTCTCTTCCTTTGGCTCTTTTCCTATTTTATTATCTACTGGTAACATTAGTTTTACCCCTTTTTCTTCTGCTTTCTTCATTAAATTTCTTGCCAAATCTAATTTGTCTAATTCACAAATTGAATTTCCAACTTCATATCCTTGTGCTTTAAAAAATGTATATGCCATTCCTCCTCCAATTATTAATGTATCTACTTTTTCTAATAAATGATCAATCACGCCTATTTTATCGGAAACCTTTGCTCCTCCTAAAATGGCCATAAATGGTCTTTCTGGATCAGCAACAGCATTTCCTAAAAATTTTAATTCTTTTTCGATTAAAAATCCTGATACAGCTGGTAAAAACTCTGCAACTCCTGCAGTGGAAGCATGTGCTCTATGAGTCGTTCCAAAAGCATCATTAACATAGATTTCTGCCATTTGTGCTAATTGTTTTGCAAATTCTTTATCATTTTCTGTTTCTTCTTTATGAAATCTGACATTTTCTAATAATAAAATTTGCCCTTGTTCTAATTTTGTTGCTTTTT
Organism: uncultured Clostridia bacterium; assembly: GCA_949118805.1. Classification (GTDB taxonomy): domain Bacteria; phylum Bacillota; class Clostridia; order TANB77; family CAG-508; genus CAG-269. The sequence continues at coordinate 8,460 of CASAUJ010000031.1, forward strand.
CCTTAGCATCTTCACCAATCACATCTTTTGCCATGATGACTTCTTTCCCCAATAATTTTGACAATTCTTTTGCTACTGGTTCTAATGAATATTCTAATTTAAATTCTCCTTTTGGTCTTCCTAAATGTGAGCACAAAATAATGGCACAATGCTTTTCTAATAAATATTGAATGGTTGGTAGTGCTGCCACAATCCTTGCATTATCTGTAATCTTCTGTGTTTCCCCCATTGGTACATTAAAGTCACAACGCACTAATACTTTCTTTCCTTCTAACGCAATATCTTTTACCGTTTTTTTATTCATTTTTTCATTCCTCCTAAAATCTTTATCCTTTTTAGTATTCCCTTATTCTTTCCAGTCAATACCATTTTATACCAAAAAGAAATAGTTTTCAAGTCTTCTTTTTGACAATTTTGCTATTTCGATTTTAGATTCATTCATCAACACTTGTAGTTTTAGTGTAACACTTATAGTTAGTTTTAATTATTTTTACTTCATTATAAAATGAATAAATAATGGGGTGAATAAATGGACAATTTAAATTTTATAGAAATTGGTAATAGAATTAGAGTTAAAAGAAAAGAATTAAAAATAACACAAGAAAAATTATCAGAAATAATTGATGTTTCTCCTTCTTATGTTAGTGAAATAGAACGTGGATGTAGCATTAGTAGTTTGACTACAATCTCTAAAATTGCACAAGCTTTAGATTTAAATTTAGATTTTTTAGTTTTTGGTATAACGGAAAATAATTTAAATCTTGCTTTTGGTGAAATTTTAAAAACAATTCCTCAAAAAAATCATCGTTTATATTTTAGTTTATGCCAGAACATTGCAAATAGTTTGAAAAATCCTTAGGCATTTTCTTTCCCATTAATTGTTTTTTTATTTCATCTTGTATGGTTATCATTACTTTTTGTAATGGATCAAATTCTAACAATATTTCATTTTCTTTTATTTTTGTAATTTTCATAAGTTGACTTAAATTAAATCCTATTTTGTTATTTGTGTTTTCTTTATTTTCTAGCAATAACTTATTTTCTTTCTTTTTCACTTGCATCTGATGAATTATTATACTTGTAATAACAATTCCTTGTAAATCTAATAAAATATTTCTTTCTTGTTGGTTTTGCAAAAATTTCATTAGTTCTTTTATTGTCATTTTGATCTCCTCCCACTTTTTCCTTGGCTTCTTTTTTGTATAATTTCTGTCATTGCTTTTCTTATTATAATTTCCGTTTGTATTCTAGTCAATTTTTATTTATCAGTAAAACGTTTATTATTCTTCCATTTTTATACATTTTTAAGTCTTCTCGTCCTTTTTCATATTTTTTTATTTTATTGGAAAATCTCACAAAAAAAGAAGCTTACGTCATTCTTTTTCCATAATTCTCAAGAATTCCTATTAGCTTCTTTTTTCTTCTATTTTTCATCAATGGTTGAAATACCAAGCGTAATTTCTTCCAAAACATCTAGTAACACTCTTACTGTATCTAATGCTGTAAATATTGGAATATTATTTTCTACCGCACATCTTCTAATAAAAGCACCATCTGTTTCTTCATCAAATGAATCTATATTTTTAGTATTTATTACATAATTTACATACCCTTTTCGCATAGAATCTAAAATTTCTTCACTACCTTCACTTATTTTTTTCTTTACTCTGGTTCGAATTCCATGCTCTTTCAAAAATTTTGCAGTTCCTTTGGTTGCTTCTATATTAAATCCTAAATTATAAAATCTTCTAATCAAAGGAAGAGCATCTTCTTTATCCTTATCTGCTATGGTTAAAAAAATCGTTCCATAGTTTGCTAATCGCATGCCAGATGATTGTAGTGCTTTATACAATGCTCTTGTTAATTTTTTATCATACCCAATAGCTTCTCCTGTTGATTTCATTTCTGGTGAAAGATAAGCATCTAAGCCTGCTAATTTTGAGAAAGAAAACGCAGGTGCTTTTACATACCATTTTTCTTTTTCTTTTGGATAACTTTCTGTGATTCCCTGTTCTTTTAAAGACTTTCCTAACATCACTAAAGTTCCTATATCAGCTAAAGAATAACCAGTTGCTTTTGAAATAAACGGTACCGTTCTTGATGATCTTGGATTGACTTCAATGACATAAACATCTTCGTTTTTATCTACAATAAACTGAATATTATACAATCCCACAATTCCAATTCCTAATCCTAATTGAATGGTATAATTTAATATGGTTTGTTTTACTTTTTCACTAACACTAAAAGTTGGATAAATACTAATACTGTCTCCAGAATGAATTCCTGTTTTTTCAACATGTTCCATAATTCCTGGTACAAATACATTGGTTCCATCACAGACTGCATCTACTTCTAATTCTTTTCCAATAATATATTTATCTACTAATACAGGTTGTTTTTTATTGACTTCTACTGCTGTTTTTAGATATTTTTCCAAAGCTTTCTTACTAGAAACAATTTGCATCGCTCTTCCACCTAATACATAACTAGGTCTTACTAAAACTGGATATCCAATTGCCTCTGCTACTTTTATTCCATCTTCTATATTGGTAACTGCTTCACCTCTTGGTTGTAATAGTTTTAATTTTTTCATCACTTTTTCAAAAGCTTCTCTATTTTCAGCTTTCTCAATAGCATTTACATCTGTTCCAATTATTTTTACTCCTAATTTGGAAAGTGGTTCTGCTAAATTGATAGCAGTTTGTCCTCCTAAAGCTGCAATCACGCCTTCTGGTTTTTCTAAATCAATAATATTCATCACATCTTCTACTGTTAATGGTTCAAAATACAATTTGTCACTTGTTGTATAATCAGTAGAAACGGTTTCTGGATTATTGTTGATAATAATAGCTTCATATCCAGCTTGTTTAATGGTTTGAATAGCGTGTACCGTTGAATAATCAAATTCCACTCCCTGTCCAATTCGAATCGGTCCTGCTCCTAACACAATTATCTTCTTTTTCTTACTAATAATTGATTCATTTTCTTCTTCATAAGTAGAATAAAAATATGGTACATAACTTTCAAATTCACTACTACAAGTATCAATCATTTTATAAACTGGATGGATCTTTTCTTGTTTCCTTAATTGATAAATATCTTCTTCTGTTTTTTTCCATACTTTTGCAATATATTTATCACTAAATCCCATTTTTTTAACTTGTTTTAGAACCTGGATATCTTCTTTATTTTCCTCTAATATCTTTTCCGTTTTTATAATATTTTTAATTTTTTCCAAGAAAAACATATCAATTTTGGTAATATTATAAATCAATCCTAGATCAACTTCTCTTCTCACCAATTCTGCTATGGCATAAATTCTATCATCAGTTCCTTCTTTAATGTATTCCATTAATTCGTCTGTTTGTATTTTTTCAAATTTATTCATTTGAATATGAGTTACACCAATTTCTAAAGAACGAATTGCCTTCAATAAACTTTCTTCTACTGTCCTTCCTATGCTCATTACTTCTCCTGTTGCTTTCATTTGTGTACTTAATTTATTAGAAGCTAATGTAAATTTGTCAAATGGAAATCTAGCTACTTTTGTTACAACATAATCTAATGCTGGTTCAAAACTTGCTGGCGTATTGGCTAACATAATTTCATCTAGTCTCATCCCAATTGCAATTTTAGCAGAAACTCTTGCAATTGGATATCCACTTGCTTTTGAAGCTAATGCAGAAGAACGAGATACTCTTGGATTAACTTCAATTAAATAATATTGAAAAGAATGTGGATCTAATGCAAATTGTACATTGCATCCTCCCTCTATTTTTAAAGCTCGAATGATTTTCAAAGCACTATCACGTAATAATTGATATTCTTTGTTGGTTAACGTTTGACTTGGTGCTACTACAATGGAATCCCCTGTATGAATTCCTACTGGATCTAAGTTTTCCATATTACATACGGTAATTGCAGTATCATTATGATCTCTAATTACTTCATATTCAATTTCTTTATAGCCTTTTATGCTTTTTTCAACTAATACTTGTCCTACTGGAGAAAGTTTTAGGGCATGTTTTATTGTTTCCTTTAATTCCTCTTCATTATCCGCAAAACCTCCTCCTGTTCCTCCTAAAGTAAAGGCTGGTCTTAAAACAACAGGATATCCTATTTGATTGGCTGCGGTTATTCCTTCTTCGATTGAAGTAGCAATAATGGATTCTAAAACTGGTTCTCCTAATTCTTCACACAATTCTTTGAATTTTTCTCTATCTTCTGCTCTTTCAATACTTTCACTACTTGTTCCCAAAAGTTCTACTTGACATTCTTGTAGAACTCCTTTTTTATATAATTGCATGGCAATATTTAATCCTGTTTGTCCACCAATTCCTGGAAGAATTGCATCTGGTCTTTCATAACGAATAATTTTGGCAACATATTCAATTGTTAATGGCTCCATATATACTTTATCTGCAATTGCTGTATCTGTCATTATAGTAGCTGGATTAGAATTTACCAATATGACTTTATATCCTTCTTCTTTTAATGCTAAGCAAGCTTGTGTTCCTGCATAATCAAATTCTGCTGCTTGTCCTATTACAATTGGGCCTGATCCAATTACTAATACCGTTTTTATATCTTTTCTTTTTGGCATTTTTCTCACCTTTCTTTTTTACGATTCTAATTATTTTTTAATAATTGTAAAAATTTATCAAACAAATATCCACTATCCTGTGGTCCTGGAGAACTTTCTGGATGATATTGTACACTAAATACCTTATCTTTCTTACATTCTACTCCTTCTATGGTATCATCTAAGACATTTTTATGTGTCACGATTAAATCTGTTTTCTTTAATGAATTTTCATCCACAGCATAACTATGGTTTTGGCTCGTTATTTCTATTTTACCTGTTTCTAAATTTGTGACAGGATGATTTCCTCCTCTATGTCCAAATTTTAATTTGTAAGTTTTTGCCCCATAGGCTAAACTTATCATTTGATGTCCTAAACAAATCCCAAATATTGGATACTTTCCTCGTAATTGTTTTACTAACTTAATTACTTCTTTAACATCTTCAGGATCTCCTGGTCCATTTGATAAAAATATGCCATCTGGTTTTAAATCTATAATTTCTTTGGCTGTTGTATTATAAGGAACTACTGTTACATTACATCCTCTTTTATTTAAACTTCTTACAATATTTAATTTAATACCACAGTCAACTGCTACTACATGATAATTTGGATTGGCTGTTCGCGAATACCATTTTTTCTTACAACTTACTTTTGCTACGGCATCTTTTGGAATTTCATTTTCTCTTAATTTCTTTAATGCATTCTGTTTTGTGGTAGTAATGTCTGTTATAATAACTTTTCTACTTCCTTTTTCTCGAATACTTCTTGTTAATTTTCTAGTATCAATTCCTGCAATCCCTGGTATATCATTTTCCTCCAAATATTCTGATAATGTTTTTGTATAACGAAAGTTACTTGGTAAATCATTATATTCTCTTACCACCATTCCTCCTATGGTTGGTTGCTTTGTTTCATAGTCTTCATCTGTGATTCCATAGTTTCCAATTAATGGATAAGTCATAACTACCATTTGATAGGTATAAGATGGATCTGACACAATTTCTTGATAGCCTACCATCGAAGTATTGAATACAATTTCACAAATGGCTTCCTTATCTGCTCCAAATCCATATCCATAGTATTCTTCGCCATCTTCTAGTACGATTTTTTTGTTCGGTTCTTTCATTGTTACCTCCTTGTTTTGGCAAAAAAAAATAAGGAACAAATACTCCTTATTTAAAATGTAAATAAAAATGAAACAATGATTAAGAAAACATTCATTTTTACTATTGAATTTCTTCTTAGTTGTTCTTTCATTTTCCTACTACATCCTTTCTTTTTTGCAATTTTTATTTTTTCTTTTAGATTTTTCATTTTCATCTTTCATATTATAACAAATTTAGATGGTAAATTGCAAGTATTTTTTTAAATTATTGTCTTGATTTATCATATTTCTTTTTTATTCGTTTCTTGGTTCTTCTTACTAGATATTACTTTATTTTAGTTTTTTATCAAATCTTTATGATTTTTCCAAAATATCATAAACACATTTAATAGAAATTCCCCCATATCTAACTTATTTCAAAAGTCTAAAAAATCATAGCGATTTAGTTCTGTCTCTATCTTTTGTAATTTCTCGGATATTATCACATAAAAGCTAAATAATTTTCAACGAATTATCTAGCTTTTATGTTTCTAATCCTATTTTTGAACTATTTCTAATCCACACATATTACTTGTATCATTAAAAATAATTTCTTTTTCCTTTTTTAAAGTTACAGTAAGTGAATCACTAATACTCTCAAAAATGTCTTTTTTCATTTTTCCTTTAACTGGTGCTGATAGTTTAAGACCTTTATTACATTTTGATTTTATATTCAAAATATATAAATCTTTCTTTAATGTTATATCAAATGAATTTTCTTTTATGTTGCATTCTATTAATTTAGCATTATTGTAAGTAGTAAATTTAAATTCTTCATTGTCAATTAATAAAACACAGATAAAACCTTTAAAGGTAAATAATTTTAAAGGTATTTCTGCTACTGAAAACATTAAACTAGCATTTGTTTTTTGAAAATTATTACCTTGACACCAAATATAAGATTTTGGAAATGAAACTCCCCAATCTTTTTCAATATAACCTTTATTATCATTAAAATGAATTACTTCATCATTTATCTTTATCCTTCCATTAATGGTATTTTGCATACTAATAATAGCATGATTACATTCCATAAATGGAAGATAAGAAAAAGGCCCCATTATATTGGGAGAAAAAATATTCGTGTTAATATCTTTACTATTACTATATTCTATATTACCATATATTTTAAGATTCTGAGATTTATCTTCTAGGTTTATATTAATATGTTCCTTTGAAAAACTATTATCACCAATTCTAATGCAAAAAGGCTTATCCTCAAATTTAAACTCTTTAATATTATAATTTACAAAATAAGACAAATGGTTGGTAATTACTTGTATAAATGCTTTTGCTCCTACATCACTAATATTAATTCCTGGAATAAAGGAAATCCCTTTTTGAGAATTTACATTTTTAAAATACCAACCTTCAAAATAATTCTTTTTTTTATTCAAATATTTTTCACCCTGAAATAATTCAGCATTTTTTATTAATACTAATTTGTTCATATTGTATATTATTTCCAAAATATACAATTATATTCTGTTTGAATAGATTTTACTTAATATTGTTTTTTGAATTCTATCAGAAAAAACAGCTAATTATCTGCCGTATATCGTAATTTATCATTCCATTTCTTTTAAATCCATCTTCCTTTAAGTCTAGTAGTAGCAGTTTAATGCAATTGTAATTGGTAGTTAAATTCCAAATTCTTTTGCATATTCTACTATACCAATTATTTCTTCCTCTGTATTATTTAATTTTATTGCCATAAAGTTTTCGTTTGGTACTTCAAATGGTGCTTTTATTCCATAATTTATTGCTGGAGAATATCCGCTTTTAGAATAATAGGTTCCACTTCCTAAAACAATAGAATAATGATAGCCTAATTCTTTTGCTATTTGATGTCCTTTTTCTATTAGCTTTTTACCTATTCCTTGTTTCTGATATTCTGGTAGTATTCCAAGTGGTGCTAATGCTAATTCTTCATATTCTCCTATCTTAATTTTTGTAAATAATATATAGCCAACTATTTTACTATCTTGAACTGCAACTAATGATAATTGTGGTATAAAATTGTCACCATTTCTTAATGCTACTACTAAATCTTGTTCATTTCCATCATTATGCTCTGCTGTTTCAAATGCTGTTTTTACTACATTATAAACTTCTTCATAATCTTTTTTAGTTTCTTGCCTTATTTCTAACATTTTTTATTTCTCCTTAAAATTGTAATTTATATAACTTCTTTTTTATGATTTAAGTGTATTCCAATATGTCCGATTCCTAATATAATTACTGATATAAATAAGAATAAATTTTTACCATATACACTT